>DASZAE010000031.1:0-3371 GCA_035945515.1 Terriglobia bacterium | reverse complement strand
GTACTCGAATTTCGATCTGAAGCTGGAGTGGAAGGCGCGGCCGTGCATCGACAGCGGAGTGATGTTCGACGTACACGAGTCGCCTGAATATCACAATACGTACGACACAGGCGTGGAGATGCAGATCGCGGACCTGGCGTGCACGGTCCCGGACAGCCGCATCCTGAAGGAGCGCTCCGGAGACATCTTCGACATGATCTCAGACAAGGTGGAGTGGGTGAAGCCGGCGGGCGAGTGGAACCAGTTTGAGATTATCCAGGACCACGGGCGCCTCCAGCTCTTCCAGAACGGGCACAAAGTGATCGAGACGCGGTTGTGGGACAGGCATTGGAAGAAGCTGATTGCTGGAACGAAGTTCGCGCGGATGCCGGGATACAGCAAGTACCACTCGGGGCATATCTCGGTGCAAGGGACGGAGCCGAAAGGGGAGCCGGGGGTGAAGATTTGCTACCGGGACATCATGATCCGCAAACTGCAGGCGGGGAGTCACTGAATTCGGTATGGGTGAAAGCGATTCCTTTCGCTTTGTACGCCACCCTGATCAGGTCGGGTGGGAGATGAAATCCGTCGCAGATCAAACTGGCGCTTAGTTTAGCTTCCGCGAGCGCAACATCACCGTTTTCGACAGTAGGTCGATTCCATTGCTTTTCTCTTCCTCTGCGCGCTCATAACGGAAATCGAGGCTCAGTACGCCTTCCAAACCGTGAATCGCTTGACGTAGAGCGGATCTTTCGAGGAAGTACGCGAGTCGATATGAGCGCCGCCACCCCAAGCGCCCAACTCCTGCTGCATCCATCCCGCGTAGCAGTATGCGCCGCTACCCCAAGACGGGTCATTAATCGGCACCGGATGGTTCACGATCGGCTTCCCATCGATGTACGCCTCTAACGAGCCTTGCTTGCCGTAGTGGTCATTGCGCCAAGCCAGCCCGTAGGTATGAAAGCCAGCCGACAGGTCGGGACTTCCCGGCGCGCTGTAGCCAACCTGAATGACCGTTTTCAGTCCCACCGGTTGGTCGTGAACGATGTAGAAAGCTTTTGAACTGTTATCCACACTTAGGATCTTCTCGGCAACATCCACCTCGGATGAATCGCCGCACCGATTTCGGCTGAGTGTCGTGCACCAAAGGTCAACGTGCCAGCCATTACCCTCACCCTCTCGGTCTGTCGGCATCTTGGCTTGCCACTCAACAAAAGAGCCTGGGTGGATGGTTATCTTTCCGTAGCTCTGGATGTCGGCCATCTTGTTGTCATAGTACTTGCGGTCGCCTGGCGCGGCGTGTGTCGGTTGAACGGCCAGTCCCAAGCCGCGGTCGATAGTTTCAAACGGCGGATTCGGGTACGCGCCGAAGTAACTCTTACAGTCCTCGCCAGTGTAACCGCAGCTTGTGGCGAGTGTGCCGCAAAAGCCTGACGGCATGCCGCCGCCCGTGCCGCCGTTCCAGAGCGCCTGGTTGATTGAATCGTCGTGGGCGAAATCATCGTTGGCCTGAACGTGCCAGCTTTGGCCAGGCGGTGGCGCTACGCCAAGCGGGATTGGTTCGCCCCCGCCCTCCCCCATGCTATGAATATAAGTGCCATTCCGGCGCGCCCGGTCGGTGAGATTATGGGCCGAAGGGGACGTAGTGCCTTGCGGCGAGCCAGCTCGATCCCAACTCCTGGCCGCGAAGAAACATAGGCAAGCGAATAAGATAAGAATTGTCGCGCGGGCCAATCTGTTATTCGGCCTCGTGGCCGGCTCTATACCATTGCCCGGTAAGCTGCGGTCAGAATTGCGTGTCATTTTATTCTTCTGAAAGTTCATTCTTTTGTGGTGCACCATCCCCGCTGCATCTGTGCACGCTTCGAAGCGAGTCTGCCATAGCGTCAAAGGCTAGCTTCGTTCAAGTCTAATTCCTACTCAACGCCTTCGGCCATTCCGTGAATAGAGATGAAAGAGCATCGCCAATATTCGCTTCGTCCCACCCGATCCGGCGCCTCGGCAACCTGCGTTATGTTGTTCCACTTTAACTCAGCGCGGTCACCAATGTGAAAGGAATTATCTTGACGTGGTCATATTCACGGATGCTATAGGCGTGCTGTTCCCAGACAAGGCAGATCGATTCCACGTGCTTGAGTCTCCGTTTCGTGATCCCGAGCCGGAAGGACTCGAACCGCAGGCGGAGCGCCGCTCGCGAGGGCCGAGGCGAAGGCCGAAATGCCTTTACTTTCGTTGATACAGCCGAGGGGAGAATGACTGACGCCATCTCGCATCCACCGCCAGATGCTCACCCGGCCTGCTCGCAGGTGCGGATAGCCTTAGCCGCCGGCTCACATTCAGAAACGATTATTTCCTGCAATTATCGAGTCGGCCCAAGGCCTTGTTGTATTAATCTTGAAGCAGAAGTATCGAAGGCAGCCAGACGAAAAGCTAAAGAGGCTACTATGCGAACCGTCTCAAGAATCCAGCCGGCAACTTACAACCGCTTTTTATTGTTAGTGGCCGGTCTCGGCGGACTGCTTTATGGCATCGACGTGGGCATTATTGCTGGCGCTCTGCCTTATTTGGAAGCCACGTCGGGGCTGACCGCGGGACAGATTTCGATCGTTGTCGCGGCCGTGCTGTTAGGCACTGTAATCTCCACCCTGTTTGCTGGCCTGCTGGCCGACCGCATGGGGCGGAAACGTCTGATGATACTTAGCGGGCTGCTGTTTGCCGCCAGTATTCCCATTATCGCGCTTTCGCATGGCTACGAGGTGCTGATCCTAGGCCGGTTGTGCCAAGGCATCAGCGCCGGGTTGATTGGGGTGGTGGTGCCGCTTTATCTGGCCGAATGCTTGGTCCCGCAGGACCGCGGCCGGGGGACCGCCATGTTCCAATGGCTGCTGACCGTCGGCGTCGTAGCGGCCGCCTTAGTCGGCATGTATTTCAGTTTGCGGGTGGAAGAAGTCGCCAAGCTGGGCAATCCGCGGCTATTGCTTGCCTATAAGGACCACGCTTGGCGCAGCATTTTCTGGGTTTCACTTCCGCCCGGACTGTTCTTCGTGCTGGGCAGCCTGGGCGTGGCCGAATCGCCTCGCTGGCTTTACCGGCGCGGGCAAACGCAACTTGCGATGGATGCGCTTTTACGGTCGCGTTTACCCGAACAGGCGCGCCTGGAACTGGAGGAAATGGAGCATAATCGGACGGCAGAAAAAATCAAAGCCGCGGGAAGACGTGCCGCCGAGAGTTTACTGCAGCGTAAATACGTTTTTTCATTCCTGCTGGCCTGCTTGATTCTGGCCCTAAATCAAACAACGGGCATTAATTCGATTATCGGCTACAACATTTCCGTCCTGGTTCAAAGCGGCCTGTCAGATGTGCAGGCGCACTGGGGCTACATCATTTTTACC
>DASZAE010000030.1:0-3548 GCA_035945515.1 Terriglobia bacterium | reverse complement strand
CCCTCAGCGTTGATTGCTTCATACCAGTAGACGCCCAGCGGCTCGTTGGCGCCGGGATCGTGCTCGTGCGCGTAGTAACGCTTGCCGGTAATCAACTCAGGCCGGCCGTCGCCATTCAAGTCCGCGAGCGTCATCGCGTGCGACTGCGACCAGCCGTCGTCAATCAGGTGCTTCACCCAGGCACGCGCGCCGGCAGCGTCCTTCTTTTGCTCCATCCAGAAAACCCCATAGCCGTGCCCCAGACTGGTGACCAGATCGGGTGTGCCATCGCGGTTCACGTCCATCGTGTAGATAAACCCCGTTTCGCCCAGATCGAATTCCTCGTGGAAAATCCATTGCCCGTTCCTCGGGTCCGCAGGCGCTTCAAACCAACCCTTGGGCGTAATAATGTCGGTTCTTCCATCGCCATTCACATCACCCGCACCGATCCCGTGCCCATAACTCTTTGAACTGATTTCATGCTTTATCCAAGGATCGCTTGCCCCTTTGCCCGCCAGTTCATACCAGGCCAAAGGAAAATTCTGCCTGCCAAATTGAGGCAGGAGCTGCGCTGGCTTTCCGGTGTTGAGAATATCCACTAAAAACACGAATTCCACGGGAGACTGCGTCTCCATGACGTGCTCGCGCCAGGGGCCGCCGGACGCGCCCGGATTTTCCCACCAGGTAAGCGGACGCGACCAGTAGGAGCAGCTTACAACATCGGGATAGCCGTCCCCGTTCACGTCGATGGCCAGATCACTTAAGTCTTCCAGGTAGAAGTTGGTGTAAGGAAGATCGCGAAACTTATGTTTGATAAAACGAGGGCCCGAGCCATGCCGCGAACCAACCTGCTCGTACCAGTTTTCTCCCGAGAGGATATCCAAGCGGCCATCACCATTCATGTCGACGACGGTGACAGACTCGCTCACGCCCAGGTCGAGCGTATGCTTGCGAAACGGAATCGCGTCGTCGCCCGCCGGAACACTCTCAATGGGAATCTGAAGATGGGCGCTCGCGTGAGCCGACATCCCACGTATTGAGGCGTGATTTTCCTGGGCTGACTCGCTTTTGCCTTGGAGACCGGCGGCGGCCACAGGCACGCCCGCAGCCATCGACTTCAGAAATTGCCTCCGTGCAGAGCTTTTGTCCTGACTCATCGCCGTGCCCCCTGTTGAAAACCAGTAATCACACTGTTTGCTGTAGCGGCGGCCTCTGGCCGCCGGTCTTTTCTATTAAAAACCACTGGCCAGAGGCCGCCGCTACAATGGCGCCTTGTTCCACTAAGCTCACTGAATGCCAACCTCCCGGCTGAGGGCTTTGGCGAACTGAAGCCCCCGGCGCGCCAGATCATCGCCTGAAGGAGCCAGGTCGCGCCAGATCGCGGCAGCCGCAGCAAGCTCCGGTTCGGGCTGTGCGAACGATTCAATCGTCATCCAACCGTCGTATCCGATTTCCTTCAAAGCGAGGAACACGCCCCGCCAATCGTTATGGCCCGTGCCGGGAATCCCGCGGTCGTTTTCAGAGAGGTGCACGTGTCCCAGTTCTTTCGCAACCAGCCGAAGCGATTCGGCCGGATGTCTTTCCTCGATATTGGCGTGGAACGTGTCGAAATGAATCCGGACGTTGGGCGATTGAGCATCATGGACCAGCCGGGCCGCATCTTCGAGCGTGTTGAGAAAATACGTTTCGAAGCGATTGAGCGGTTCAATGCAAAGAGTCACGCCCAGTTCACGTCCGCGCGCCGCGGCGTCGCGCAAGCCTTCCGCCGCCCACCTCCATTCATCCTCTGTCCGTCTTCGGCCCGTCATTACGCCCAAGCCCGCGTAGAGAGGACCGCAGATGAGCCGGCCTCCCAATTCCGCCGTCCTTTCCACGCATTGCTTCAAAAATTCCACTCCTCGCGCGCGCATTTGCGCATCCGCGCTGATCAGATTCGCTTCGCGCGGCAAGACGCTGCACGCCGCGCGCTCGAGGCCAAGATCATCAAGCATCCGCTTAACCGCCGGAAGATTCGCCGGTTCAGCCGGCGAAAGAAAAAGCTCCACTCCATCGAAGCCCCACTCCCGGATGCGGGAAAACAGGGGCCGCTGCTCTTCGCTCACGCGGGTTGTCCATACCATCGTGTTGACGCCGTATTTCATATATCTCATTCCGCCGCTTGATGCGTCATAACCTTTTTGAGGGTGCAACCTGGAAAGGCCGCGAGGTAAGTGTTGCCCTGATACTGCAAATCCTGATGAATACCGATGGCCGAGGTGTAGTAACCGTTTACCGTCATCCCCTTAAGGGATCCAAAGAAACGTTCGAGATCAGTGGTGGGATGACCCTCATGGGCGGCTGCGGCAGTGAGGGCCTCGGCGAGCGACGATTGGGCGGCCTGCTCCCGCATCCGTTTCAAGCCCTCGCGCCAATGGGTTTGATCGGCTTGACCGCCGGTCGCAACCATCAGATCTGCGAAAAGACTCACCTGTGCCGCGTGCGCGCCAGGGGAATGGTTGTCGGCAGGGATAATCATTTCCATGAGCTGGCCGAGGAGTTCGTTTTCTTCAGGGGTAAAAAATCGTAGCTTGTAATCGCTCGCAGACCAGGCGGTGTGTTCAGCCGGGTGGCAGACGCCTGCGCCTTGGGCGTCAAGCGTCGGCACCAGAGCGCCTAGCGCGACGATCTTGAGTGCTGTCCTTCGTTGCATACGTGCCTCTCTTTAGTCCGGGTTCAGAGTCTTGTCACTCGTCACTTTCTCAAAGTTCTCCCCGCCGCCGCTGCTCCTTGATGTAATCCGCCGCCCGCAGCGAAAGCGCCATGATGGTAAGCGTTGGATTCTTTTCGCTTGAAGTAGTGAAGCAACTGCCGTCGGTGACAAAAATATTTTTCACGTCTCGCGACTGGCAAAAGCTGTTCAGCACAGAGGTTTTTGGGTCTCTGCCCATGCGGATGGTTCCCACTTCGTGGCTCGCAAACCCCTGTGGAGCATGGCCGTAATTCGGAAACCATTGCGCCTTCAAATTCGTGCAAATCTCTCCGATGCTTCGAATGCTGTCGCGCCAAAGGGCGGCATCGTTCTCGCTAAAACGGAAATGCACCACCGGAATTGGGATTCCGTCCTCATCCTTGAGGTTCGGGTCCACGCTGATGTAATTCTCCGCACGCGACTCGACTTTTCCAAAAGACCCAACCATTAGATATCCGGGCTGCATCTCCCGCACGCGCGCTTTATAGGCTTCGCCGTAGCCGCGCAATCGGGACGCATGATGAGGAAACATATAGCTCGAGAAATTCACTTGAAATCCCCAACCGCCGGCGTAATCCTTCTTACCGAATAGCTGGTTATAACGGGGGATGTAGACGTGGTCGGTTGCGCCATCCTGATTGCGAGGGGCTGTTCCTTCAAGTTGCGTCAGATAAATATCGGCTCCGTCCGTCAAGTGACCGTGGAGATAACGCCCCACAATTCCATTAGAATTCGCCAGCCCGTTCGGATATTGCGGCGAGCGCGAATTCAGAAACAGCCGCGGGGATTCCACCGTCGCGCAGCAGACCACGACGATCTTCGCCTTAACCTGTTCTTCCGT
>DASZAE010000029.1:0-17096 GCA_035945515.1 Terriglobia bacterium | reverse complement strand
GATGCGGCCTGCCGCATCGGCGCGCGCGAGCTAAATCCATGACAGACTGTCGGTGGCACGGCTAAAGAGGTTGCTGAAAAAGACCCATGACTGTCATCCTGAGGAGCCGAAGGCGACGAAGGATCTCTGTATTTGCTTGATTTTACAAATGCCGGGATCCTTCGCTTCGCTCAGGATGACGAGCGAAAGGCTCAGAATGACAGCGCAAACAAATTTTTCAGCAACCTCTTAAAGCCGTGCCCTTTCGCAAGCGGAAAAACTCCCGTTTTTGACCTCAAAAAGCGGTTACGAACCGGACCGCTCTTGTATCTCCTTTGTTTTGTCGCAAATGCTCCGGTTTGTTGTCAGAATCGATCTAATTCCTTTGCCCTCAATTCATTGCAGCGATTTCGCCCACTTTTCCGTCCGGTTCGCGCCGGTTCGCGCCGCTAATCCCCATTTGTTTTCAGCATCCTACAAAATTATGCCCTAAACATTCTTTTTTTCGCTGTTTTCGCTCTCCCCTGGATCGTCTTTGGGCAAGATTTCCACAGCCTCTCGCCGTCCCAACCATTGTTGGTCCATCAGCAGTCGCACCTTGCTGCGGTCAATGCCGCGAGCAATCATGTTGAGTTGTCTCATAAGCTGCTGTAGCGGCGACCTCTGGCCGCCGGTTTTCAAGAAGTAAAGACCGGCGGCCAGAGGCCGCCGCCGCTACAACGCAAGCCGCTGGGTTACAATACAAACCCTGCGCGCCACAACCAGCCTAACACGCTACTCTGAGACTTTTGAGACATACGAGATAAATGAGACGATTTTTAAGGCTCCGCCGCTAAATATGTGACGACTTGACCGAGCTTGTGATATTGTACCGTGCGGCGGTCCGGAGAAGGATTAATCATTCCGCGTTGCAACGGCCGGCCGCCGGAGATGACCGATGTCAAAAACCGATCGCCGCACTTTTATGCGCTCCTCCATTCTCGCGGGCGCCGCGGGCCTGATGGCGGCCCCTGACAAGCGGCTGCTGGGCGATGGCGCCGCTAACGCTTCCGCTCCAAGCACAGGTGAAAGCGGCGCTCCGGCCGGCTCCGTCGCCTGGAAGCTTGGCATGATTATCGGCGTTGGGCGCGACCCCGAAAAAGCTATTGCGCTGGTTCACTCGCTCGGCTTCCCCACCTGCCAGCTTGAGATGAGCGATTTCACGCCAGAACTTGCCCAGCAATTGCGCCAGTCTTTAGACCGCTACAAAATCGAAGCCACCGCGCTCGTCACCGGCGGTCCCGGACCCGATATTTATGATTTTTATCAAGGCCCGCTCACGTGCGGCCTGGTTCCACCCACGACGCGTTCGGCGCGGGTTGCGCGGCTCAAACAAGCTTCCGATTTTGCCAAACGCCTGGGCATTCCCGCCGTGCAGACGCACTGCGGATTCATCCCATCGAATCCATCCGATCCTTTATACAAAGGGGTCGTGGCGGCCATCCGCGAAGTTGCGTCCTATTGCCGCAAAAACGGGCAGATGTTCCGCTACGAAACGGGGCAGGAAACGCCCATCACCATGCTGCGCGCCATTGAAGACGTGGGACTCGACAACCAAGGCATCAATTTCGATACGGGCAATTTCATTCTCTACGACACCGGCAACCCGGTGGACGCGCTCGACGTGGTTGGCCATTACGTTCAAGGAACGCACATGAAAGATGGCGTTTTTCCTGTTAATCCGCATGATCTTGGCCGCGAAGTCCAAATCGGCAAGGGGAAAGTTGATTTTCCGCGCCTCATCAAGCGGCTTCGTGAATTAAACTATCAGGGCGCGCTCACGATTGAACGGGAAATTTCCGGGCCACAGCAGCTTGAAGATATTCGCCACGAGAAAGAATATTTGGAGAAACTGATTGCGTCGTGAAAAGATGTCTCGCAAAGGCGCAAAGCACAAAGAAAAACGCGAAGAGGAGAAGAAGCTATGAGCGATGAGTTGAAGCCATTGAACCCCCATGTCGCATCGGGGAAAATCACCCGGCGGCAATTTGGCGAAAAAATCGCGGCGGGCGCGGCCGCGGCGGCCGGATTGATGATCATCAAGCCGGAGCTGGTGCGCGGCACGGCGGCTAATTCGCGGGTGAGCATTGGACTGCTTGGCTGCGGCGGCCGAGGCACGCACGACGCTACCGTGCTCTCAGACTCTCCCTCGGCGCGCGTGGTCGCTCTGGCGGACCTTTTTCAGGATCAGCTTGACAAAGCCAAGTCGCACTTCGGGCAGATCGCCCAGCAAAAGGGCTATACGGGGGTGGAAGACAAGCGCATTTTCCGAGGACCGGAGGCGTACCAGCAAATCGCCAATTCCAAAGACGTGGACGCGGTGGTCATCACCACCCCGCCTTATTTCCATCACCAGCACCTCGCGGCGGTGGTCGATGCCGGCAAACATGCGTATTGCGAAAAGCCCGTCTCAGTGGATGTGAACGGCGCGAAGCACGTAATCGAGATCGGCAAGAAAGCCGAAGGCCGCCTGAGCCTGGACGTAGGCTTCGAGCTTCGCATGGCCCCGCCCTACGTCGAACTCACAAAGCGCGTTCAGGCCGGCGCGCTGGGCCGGATCGCGTGCGGCGAGGCGTATTATTACTCGACCTTTATCGACAGGCCTTCCTGGCCTAACGAATCGCCCGATTACGTTCGCTTACGCAACTGGATTTACGACCGCACGCTCTCGGGCGACATCGTGGTGGAACAGAACATCCACGTGATCGATATGTTCAACTGGATGCTCAACGCGCGGCCTCTTAAAGCTACGGCAACGGGCGGCCGCCAGGTGAGGACCGACTCAGGCAATGTCTACGGCCATTACAACGTGACCTACACTTATCCCAACGACGTCACCATCAACTTTGGCTCGACCCAGTTTGACAAAGGCTGGTGGGACGTGGCGGGCCGCTTCTTCGGAAGCAAGGGCGTTTCCGAGTGGCACTACTCAGGGCCTGTAGCGATTTATGGAGATGAACCCTGGAAATGGAATGCGGGCCCGAATTCCAGTGAAGGCTCAGGGGGGAAAGGTCAATTCTCTGTGACGGGCGCTTTTACCGATAACCTCGCCCAGGCTGACCCACAAAAACTAGGCGGGTTTATCGATAGCATTGTCAGCGGAAAGTTCCACAATCAAGCTGCACTGGGAGCGGAATCTACGTTGAGCGCCATGCTCGCGCGCGAAGCAGCTTACTTAGGCCGCGAACTCTCCTGGGATGAGCTCAATGGGATGGATATGACGTGGGACTCGGGGATTGACTTAAAGCAATTCAGTTAAACGTAACGCCATAAGTCGGCGGCGCCTGATTTTGTAGCGGCGGCCTCTGGCCGCCGGTCTTTACTATTAAAACCCGGCGGCCCCAGGTGGCTTTTGCCCGCCGCTACAGCCAATGACCGTCGCTGACTTATGACGCTCTGTATAAAACCAGAGGGGGATAGAGATGTTTGTCCTCCTTTTGCTTATCCCTTCGCCCTCGCCTCCTGTCCCTGCCTTTCAGTGACTCGGAACAGGCGTCGGCGGCTGATTCCCGGGCGGCGGCGTTTGGTCAAGGGTAACGCCTTGGTGAGGATTCGCTGGATTGGTCATCTGGCCGCCCGCCGACGAACTTGAAACCACTTGCCATCCTCCATTGACCTTCTTGAGTCCATAGCTCACCTGTACAGCGAGATTCGGGACGTTTTTGCTCTCATATTTCACCAGCGCCTGCGCGGTGTCGCCCTTCACTGTGACCGCCTCGAAATGCGTCGTGAAGCTATTGAGCATCAGGTGAGAGTTATGGTCCAGATGCTCTTGAACGGCGGCTTCCACAGCCGCTTTTGAATCCGTCTTGCGGCAGCCGAAAACGCCGACGACCGAAATGATTGCAACACAGGCCAGCAACCTACGCATAAATTCCTCCTTAAAGAAATTTACACGGTACGCCGAAAAGCGTGGTCTTGTCAAAACGATAAGTCCTTGTTACTGCTCCGAAAAAATAAGGAGGGAAATCACAGCACCGCATCGATAGGGCGGCCCGTGTAGGCTTCGCTCAGGGCAAACTCCGCGAAGCATCTCGGCATTTTTGTTTTCAACACACTGCCGAGATTCTTCGTCGCCTTCGGCTCCTCAGAATGACACTTTCGGAATGTGTCATCTAATTCAGATACCTGAAACTCGCAGCCGGCCGAACGGCTCACATCTCAGATTCTTCTTTGATTTTTTTCGCCAGCTTTTCGATTTGATTTGTTTTGCTCACGATGTCAATCGACATGACGTTGGGATTGGAGGATTGGATTTCTTTCTTAAGCGAATCGGCCAGCACAGAAAGTTTTTCCGCGTCTTTCTTAGCCTTCTTAAAATTCTCCTTGATGATGGCGTTTTGCTGCTTTTGTGTGATCGTGCTCTTATTGTTGGGGAACAATGGAGGGTTAGAGGATGGGAAAGGCGGCGATCCCGGCGTGCTCGCGTCCGGCGTTTGAAAGGCAGCCGCTCCTTGCGCCAGCGATGACCCAAACAGAATGAGCAAGCCACAAAACACAACGAATACAATTAGTTTTGAGCCGAACAGGCGCAACATGAAAAACCTCCTCAACTCTTGCCGCTTGAGATCACGACAGGCATCAACGGCTATTCAGCGCACCCTTCACGCGCGCGGCATGTCTCCGGTTGCGCACACTGCGAGCGAGTTCGCGGGATCCATCGCTTCAGATCCCCTCTGAATGGACTGAATAACACCCTGCTGATCGATCACAAAGGTCACGCGCTTGGCCAGCCGGATGACCGGCATCAGCACTCCATACTCGCGCGATACGGCGCGGTGATGATCGCTTAGGATGGGATACGTCACTTTGAGCGACTCGGCATACGCTTTGTTTTTAGCCGGGCTATCCACGCTGATGCTGATGATTTGCGCGCTGGCCTGATCGAACTTCACAATCTCGTTTTGATAAGTATTCAATTCCTTCGTGCAGCCGCCCGTAAAAGCCTTAATAAAAAAAGCCAGAACAACAGTTTTCTTCCCAAAGTAATCGCTCAACCGCACGAGTTTGCCGTTCTGATCGGGCAAGCTGAAATCCGGCGCATGGTCGCCTACTTTGAGCCGGCCAGAATTGGACCTTCCCATATAACCTCCCGCCAGGCGCGCCCCTTCCCAGCCGCAGCAGTTGCACCTGCCGTCCCGGCATAGTTCCTTTGATGCGAATTATAGACCTTTTGCGATAGGAAATTGTCTGCTTTTCCCGCCCGGACGCGCGCCCGGCGAGAGCGCGCAAAGACGGCCCCCCATGTTACCCTAGTGCTGTCCGTGTAATTCCTTATTGTAGCGTTGACGAAGGACCATGCACATTCCAGACGGTTATCTAAGCCCCTCAACCTGCGCCGTTCTTTATGGCGGCGCGCTGCCCTTCTGGTGCATTGCGCTTAGGCGCGTGAAATCGCTTTTCCACACGCGCCTGATCCCGCTCATCTCCGTGTTCGCGGCCTTTGCATTTGTCATCATGATGTTCAATGTCCCCATCCCAGGCGGCACCACGGCCCATGCGGTGGGCGTTGGGATAGCGACCGTTGTGCTTGGACCGTGGGCGTCCATGCTTTCGATTTCGGCTGCGTTGTTTCTTCAGGCGCTGTTTTTTGGCGATGGCGGATTGACCACGCTCGGCGCAAATTGCTTCAACATGGCCGTCATCGGCTCGCTCGCGGCTTATCTCGTCTATCATCTCCTCGCGCGACGGGCCGCGATCACCGCGTCACGGCGGGTCGTTGCGGCGGCTATCGCCGGCTACGTAGCCATCAACGCCTCGGCGCTGTGCGCGGCGATTGAGCTTGGCCTGCAGCCGCTGCTTTTCAAAAACGCCGCCGGAGCGCCCTTATATGCGCCTTATCCGCTGAGCATCTCTGTGCCGGCCATGATGATTGGGCATTTAACGTTTGCGGGATTGGCTGAATTGGTGATTACCGGAGGGGTGGTGGCGTATCTCCAGCGCGCCAACCCCATTCTGCTGGCGCGCGCGGCGCCGGACGCGCGCCTGGCTGAAAGCGAAGTCCTTGAGGCCGCGCGCCGCGACACTGCAAGGACCATCCGGTCACTCTGGACTGCTATTGCCTTGCTGTTGGTTCTAACTCCCCTGGGAATTCTCGCCGCGGGCGCCGCGTGGGGCGAGTGGAGCGCCAAGGATTTTTCAAATCCTGCCGCGCGCGCGCAGATCATGGCTGTATCGGAACACGCTGCTCCTCCGGCGCAGACGCCGCGCGGCCTGGCGCGATTGTCCAGAGTCTGGACTGCGCCCTTTCCCAATTACTCACCTTCGTTTGTCCGGCGGCGCGCCTTCGGATATATGCTTTCAGCCATGTTCGGCGTGGGCGTCATCATTCTGATTTCTCTCTTCACAAGTTGGCTCACGGCGAGGATCCGCCCGGGGCCGGGGGAAGCGGAAACCGAAGAGGCGTAGGCCATGCCTGCTGGCAGCAGACAAACCCGAAGCTTTATTGAGCGCACGGCAGCGGCGCTGGTCGATGCGCTGGAGCACGCCTTTTACGCCGAGGAGCTGGCGCGCGCCCCCGGCTTCTTGCAGCAGCTCGATCCCAGAATCAAACTGCTCGGCATCCTGGCGCTCATGATCACCGTGGTGGCGGTTCGTAGTCTTAAAGTGATTGCCGGACTTTTCCTGGTGGCCCTGATCATCGCCGCGCTCTCTCAGGTTCCTTTGCGCAGTCTTTTGAAGAGAGTGTGGATCGCGGTGTTGCTTTTTACCGGCGTCATCGCTCTTCCCGCTCTCTTCGTGACGCCAGGCCGCGTCGTAGGCCGGCTTCCGGCGCTGGGTTGGACCATTACTGCGCAAGGTCTTACTAGCGCGGGTTTTCTGGTGGCGCGCGCGGAAACTGCGGCAACGCTCTGCGTTCTTTTGATCCTCACCACTCCTTGGGCGCAGGTTCTGAAGGCGCTCCGCGTGCTTAAAACGCCCGTCGTGCTGGTAACGATTCTCGGAATGACTTACCGCTATCTTTTCCTCTTGCTAGAGACGGCGCGCGACATGTTTGAGTCGCGGCGCAGCAGGCTCGTCGGCAAGCTCAATAGCTCAGAGCGCCGCCGTGTTGCCGCGTCTTCAGCAGGCGTGCTGATGTCAAAATCTTTTGATCTCAGCTCAGAGGTTTACTCGGCCATGCTCTCGAGAGGATTTCACGGCGAGGTCTATGCTCTCGACGAATTTGAATCGCGGCCGTTTGACTGGATCATGCTCGGCGCGTGCGCACTTGTGATCGCGGCGGCTTTCTGGTTAGGGGGATGAGCGTGGCGGAACCCGCGGTTTTTGAGCTTCGTGACGTTACCTACCGCTATCATCAGGTGAAGGCGCTCGACTGCCTGTGTCTCGCCATCGAGCCCGGCAACCGTGTCGCGCTGCTCGGCGCGAACGGATCGGGCAAATCAACGCTTTTGCGCATTCTTGACGGTCTGTGTTTTCCGCAGGAGGGCAGCGTCCGGTTTTGCGGCCAGCCGCTGAGCGAAGAAACTCTCGCTAGGGATGGGTTCGGCTTCCGCCGCCGCGTAGGCTTGGTCTTTCAGAATCCTGACGTGCAGCTTTTTTCTCCCACTGTATTCGATGAGCTTGCCTTCGGACCGCTGCAGCTCCGGTGGCCCGCAACGGAAATCCGCCGCCGCGTTTCGGAGACGCTTGACCTGATGGAGATTGCCCACCTCCGCGACCGCTCGCCGCACCATCTCTCCATGGGCGAAAAAAAGCGCGTCGCGCTGGCATCAATCCTGGTGCTTGACCCGGAAATCCTGCTGCTCGATGAACCAACCGCCGCTCTCGATCCCAAAAGTGAAAGTCACATGATTGACTTTCTAGTGCGCGCGAAAGGGGGCGCGAAAACCATTGTCACCGCCACCCATGACCTCGATATTGCCGAAGACATTGCCGATACATGCTGCGTCTTTCAAGAGGGGCGCGTCGCGGCAGTAGGGCCGCCCTCACAAATTCTGAGCAACATTCCTTTGCTCGAGCAGACCAGCCTTCTGCATTCGCATCTGCACATGCACAAATCCGGGGCTGTCCATGCCCATCCGCACCTTCATCGGCACGAGCACTAAGCGGGTTATTGAACCGGACGACTATGATTGTAGCGCCGGGCTGTTGTAGCGGCAGCCTCTGGCCGGCGGCTGTTGGATAATAAAGACCGGCGGCCAGAGGCCGCCGCTACAGTCGCAGTTTTCACACAGACCCTGAAGGGCGGCGCTACTTTCCGCTCTGCGGTATCAGCGGCGGCAGCTCGTGCGTTCGCCGGTATGCGGCGCGGAGGCCCTGCACCCGGTTTGACTCCTGCTGCCAGCGATCCAGCTCATCGTCATACCGCACCAAAATATCGCCAAGGAAATACGGACGGTTTTCCTCCAACCAGAGCTTCTGATAATCGCTGCGCAGAGCGGAAGCGTGGTCGCGCATGTCTTCAATCAAGCCGTTAGCGCCTTCGATGTCACCGAGCAAGCCACTCACCGGGCCGTTTTTCGCCGCGGCATTGGCTTGCGCCTCCGAGTACAGTTGGGATATGTAGCCGGCATAGATCGCCTTTTGGCCCACAAAATCGAAGCGCCGCGCGGCGAACGAGAGGTAATCGAGAATGTCACCGTTGCGCCGCGCCAGATGCCGGTTCGCAAGCAGGTTCGTGATGACGTCTTCGGCCGTCAGCCGTATCTGATGCGCCGCAGGCGCCATCTGGGAATAGAATTGTTGACCTTGCGGCGTCATCGCGTCGACCCACATCAGACGGTCATTGCCGTCCACATGAATAGCCGCTTGCAGGTCTTCGTGAATCTTCGTCAGGCCATTCACCGCCGCGTCAAAGTGATGCCCGTCGGCGCGGTAGAAAGCCCAATCCCAGGCGTCACGGAATTGCTGGTCGTCAACCGTCTGCTGCCAGCTTTCGGCGCCGCCGTAACCCAGGCCAAACCAGGTCATATTCAGCAGGCACTCGCCATCGTCACACCACGTTGTATTCAACATGCCGGTCGCGCCCAGGTTTTTGCCGTCGGTTACGAATTGGCGGATGTTCTCCATCGCGGTCGCATAGTCAGGAAAAATGCGACTCCAGTTGCTGACGCCCGGCGCTACCCACACCGCAAGGCCCGCTTTGGTGAAAGGCGTAATCTGGTCGGCATACGACTTGCGCGCACCATAAACCCACGGAATTGCAATCATGTCGTGCGGCAGTTCGGCTAAATGCTCTGGATGCTCAACGCCGATATCACCCCAGAAAAGAATCTTCCGATGGTAAGGCGCGAGCACGCGGTCGATCCCGCGCAGATAATCGACGTAAACTTTTCCGTAGCCCTGCTGCTGCACCAACTCCTTGGTGCGGCCCAGGCCAAGCTCAAAAGTCTCGTCGGCCCCGATGTGGAAAAACGGGCCGGGGAACACCTGGTTCAAATCGGCGAACATTTTTCCGATGAAATCGAACGACGCCGGAACCGTGGGCGAGAGAACCGCGCCGTAGGGCGTCTCCGCCATATTCTGGAACCTCTCTTGTTGCAGCGCCAGATGAAGGTGGCCGAATGACTCCTGCTCCGGGACAACCGTCACGTGATACTGCTGCGCGAAGGCGACAATCTGCTTCGCCTCATCCGGTGTAATCGCGCCGCCCGGCGCCGCGACCAAGGGAAGACTGGGGTAGGCGTAAGTGTTCTCCATGTAGAGCGAATAGAGGTTGATCTTGAATTCGGCAAGTTGCGCGATCTGCCGCTTGATCGAGGCCAGCGTCGGAACGGGTCCGCGGCTGATATCCATGCTCACGCCGCGCCAGCGCAGCGCGGGCCAATCTTCGATGGTCACAACCTGCGATACCGCCGCGCCGCCATCCGCCGCCGGGTGAAGAAGCTGGCGAAGCGTTTGGACGCCGTAGAAAACCCCCGCCGCGCTATTCGCTACTACCGCCGCTTCGCGCGGAGTCACCACCAGCACATAACCCTCTTTTTCCGCTTGCGCGGGAAACTTGAGGCCTGCTTGCTCGAGGATGCGCGCGCCGTCGCGGTCATTGGCGCGGGCCAGCACAATGCGCGGCGAGCCTGAAGCGTGAGTCTTCACCTTCGCCTCGACCCCGTCGATAGCATCCAGGTCTTTGGCGAGGAGAGAAGCGGCAAAGCTATCCTGATCGTCCTTGCTCGCAACGCCAATGGTGATTGAACTTTTGGTGCGGAACTCCCCTTGGCCGGTTTGAAGCTGGCGTGGATAGGGGATGAGTGGAAGCTGCGCCGCCCAGAGCGATGATGCGCAAAATAAGATCAAAAAGCAGGCACGCCGAATCAACATGGATGTTCCTCCGGGAAACTTATTACTTGTAAAACGATAAAAATAACATGGGTGGCGCTGCCCGAGGGGCTAGGCCGTCCGCGTAGGGGGTCGGACCTTTAGGTCCGACAATAGTTTACTTTTCAGCGCGGGCCTTTAGGCCCTGAAACCTCAGCGGCTAAAGCCTCATCGGAGAGCGGCCAAATTATGGCGGAGCTGAAGCTCCGCCCCCCTATCAATCTTCCATGTGATCGCGCACAGGCCAGACAGCGGCATGTATGATGCGCCCCGCTGGGCCGCGCAGACACCCATGAAGGGCGCGATAAGAGCGCGTTAATTCGTGTACTGCTCGCTGAGGATGACGAGGTTGTGGTTTCTGATGCCAAGCTGCAAGAATACTGATCCGCAACGTGGCTGCGCTCCGCTCCATTTCCCAGCCGGGATCAGGGCCGCCCGATAGGTAAAGTCGCGCAAGCTCAAGGGATCTCCCCTCCAAGGAAGCGCACAGCCTTTAGGCAGCATCTGTTTGACCACTGGGCCAACCAAATGATTGAATCTTAGCCGAATAGGGACGCCGCGATTGAAAGTCCAGGCGTCATCCATATAAAGCCCTCCATTCCCTGCCAGCGGATCATGGATGTATAGAACCCGAGCACCGTCGATTTTGGTGATGACCGCAGGATCGATACTATACAGGATTCCGTAGGAATTCGTCTCCTGGAAGATCAGGCAATATTTATCGGGACGACTCTCCACAAGAATTCGCCTCATAACAACTTTTTTCGAAGCGTAAGGTGGCGGTTTCTCTGGATCGTGACGGACATCTTGCTCGATCTGATAAATTGGGTGTTGCTGAGCCGTGCCTATCGTGCTGACGTTTGTCTTATACGTAAAGGAATCTGCAGGCCATTCAAAGAAATCCTGGCCATAGTCAAAGCGAAGCGGGTTTCCCGTGAAATAGCTGAGTTGGTGGCAGGCTGGGTTAAAATAAAACCCACCCTTAGCCCCGTCAGCATACACGGACCATGGGGTTTCTGCGAGGGCCTCCTGCGCTTGGCCGCGGCGCGTCGTCGCAGTGGCACACGTAGCTACAAGAGGTAGGAAAACGAATAGCCAAAGATAGCTCTGCTGGATATTATGAAGCGCGCGAATCATCGGTGATTCCCCTCCGTAGCCAAGGACAAAGCGAAACGAGTTTACCACGGCTCGTGTCGTGGATGCCGCATCCATCGCGCCGCTTGCGACGTGTGCAGCCAAATAGCAATGGAGACTGCTGCTACAACGCCACCCTTGACTCTCGCCCCATATCCCTATCGCCCTACTCTTTCGTCAAAAAACTTAGCCATAATGCCCAATGCTTCCTTTGTTTCGGGCAAAGAATAGTCATACCAGAAAGCGTGCGGCAGCGCCTCAAAAACCACGAGCTGAGTCTCATCACCCGCGCGCAAGAATGCCCTGTCAAGGATCGTCGTTCCGCTCAGCAGCATGTCGCGCGTGCTGGTGACGAATAACGTGGGAGGGAAGCCGCGCAGGTCCGCATAGACGGGCGAGAGCACAGGGTTCTTAGGGTCCGTCGAGCCAACGTAAGGAGAGTCATGTGGTTTGTCCGAAGGCAGCGGAAGGTATCCACCTAGGCCCCGCAGCGAGAAAATATGCGCCGAATCGCCCTCGCGGGCGAAATCGCCCAAGCCGGAAAAGATGCCAAGCGCGCCTGGAAGCGGCAACCCTTCATGACGCAGCTCGACCGCAACCTCGCCAGTCAGAATCGCCCCGGCCGAGGTTCCAAAGAGAGCCATATCTTTTGCTTTGTGCGTCTTCAGTAATTCTTTATAGACCGCCACGGTGTCATCCACCGCAGCCGGAAATGGATGCTCGGGCGCGAGGCGGTAATAGACCGAAACGACAGGCGTCTGCGTAAGGTAAGCAATGGGAATACCTTCGACGAGCGAGCCGGAATCGCTGTTAAATCCACCGCCGTGAACATTGATGAGCACGCGGTTGCGCTTGGCCGCCGGAACGTGCAGCGGATCGATCAGGTCGCACCGCACGCCGCCAAGCGTTTTGCTGGTGACGTTGACCGGATACAGCTTGCGCGCTTCCGCAGCCCGGCCAATGCGGAACGCGTCCGTGTGCGCGCGCCGCTCGGCCAGCGATGTTTCAGGCCCCGAAGGTCCCAAATGGGCAATAAATCGCTGTGCCTGGGGACTGACGGTCTGAGGCACGGGCACGACGCGAGTCACGTGAGCCGTGCCATTAGGATCGAGAGTGCACGTATTCGCTTGCGGCACGAATTTAGATTGTTGTCCCTGGCCCGCGGCAAGGCACGACGCCGCGAGCAAAAAAAGTGCAAGCCTCCCCGCCTTTCCCAATCTGATCATATTCTCCTCCAGGCGCAAATTTTAACGAATTGACCATCAAAGCATAATGTGGGAGCAAATGCGAGAGCTATTCAGCACACGCGCTGTGCAAACACCTCATGCTATTCTGATCTGGCGATACGCCTTTATGACTGAGTCAAGCCCGCATCACAACGCGCTCGATCAATTGCAACAGCGCATTGTCGTCTGCGCGCGCTGCCCGCGCCTGGTGAAATACCGCGAGACGGTGGCGCGCGAAAAACGCCGCATGTATCGCAGCGAGGAATACTGGGGAAAGCCGCTGCCCGGCTTTGGCGACCCGCGCGCCGCGTTGCTCGTGGTGGGCCTCGCGCCCGCCGCGCACGGCGGCAATCGCACTGGACGGATGTTCACCGGCGATCGCTCCGGTAATTTCCTCTACCGCGCTTTATATGAATCGGGATTTGCCAACCAGCCGTTGAGCGCGAGCAGGAGCGATGGGCTTGCTCTCCACGGTTGTTACATCACCGCCGCGGTGCGGTGCGCTCCGCCCGCCAATAAGCCGACGCCAGAAGAGCAGCGCAACTGCCGCCCCTACCTGGTGGAAGAATTGAAATTGCTGCCTAATCTGCGCGCCGTGCTGGCGCTGGGCCGCATCGCGTTTGACGCTTATCTGCGCATCGTTTATGAGACCAGGAGCGGCGCCGGGCAGTGGCCCCGCCGGTCTTCCTTTCTCTTCTCGCACGGCGTGAGCTACAATTTACCGGGAACCTTGCCCCGCCTCTACGCCGCCTATCACCCCAGCCAGCAGAATACGCAAACCGGAAGGCTCACGCCCGAAATGTTTCGGCGCGTGCTCGAAGACATCCGGAATTTTCTTGCCGGAGACCGCTGAAGAGTTGTAGCGACGGCGTCTCGCCGCCGGTTATCGTAGCGCAGAGTTCTGCGGTTAGAACTCTGCGGCTTGTCGTTTGGACCGCTAAAAGGCCACAGAGTTTTAAAAACAAAACTCCGGGCTACTCTGCCGTGACGGTAGCAAGACGCCGCTACGCGAATGGTCCTCGTCAAAATTCGCGCTCTGTAAAGTGCTAAAATAGCCATAAGGGTAGTCGGCGTGATTGATGAAATTGCACTTTACGCCAAGGCCGGAGGAATTGAGCCATGGGCCAGTCCGAAGCGAACGCTCAGAAATCCACATCGTCCTCCAGCAAGCCTCGCATCGTCACCTGCGCGGGTTTGGCGGACTTTGAGGAACACATCCGAAAGGCGATTGCCTATCGAGCTTATGAGATTTACGAATCGCGCGGGCGGGGCGACGGTAGCGACATGGGCGACTGGTTTTCGGCTGAAAAGGAGTTGGTAAAGCCCGCCAACGTGCAAGTCACCGAGTCGGGCGACCAGCTCCGCGTGCAAGCGAAGGTTGCGGGATTTAGCGCCGGTCAGATTCAACTGGGGGTTTCCCCCAACCGGCTCATTATCTGGGGCGAGGGGGCAAGACTAGCCGGAACGGGCAGCGCCGCGCACTTGCTGGACGAGATTAACCTGCCTGCGCCCGTTGACCCTGACGAAGCTTCCGCCATCCTAAACGGCGAGACCCTGGACTTCCAAGCGCCCAAGGAGAAATCAAACGCCGCTTGATGGCTCTGTCGTCAAAGTTACGGAACGAACCCAAGAAGTTATTTAGAATCAATGTTTCTAATTTTCGGAGGCGACTGCGCGGCTTGCAAACCGTCTCATTTGTCTCAGAGTGGTGGATTAGGCTATGCGCGGTTCGGGCTGGTGGCTTTTCTAATCTCTAATTTGTGATTGCTGATTTTTTGGGAAACGCGCAAGCTTAAAAAACGACCCTGCATTACAAAAGAAGATTAGAAAACGGCCGAAGAGAAAGAAAGAAACACAAAAAAATTACGGAACGAACCCAAGAAGTTATTTAGAATCAATGTTCCTAAAAAAACCGTCTCATTTGTCTCAGAGTGGTGGGCTAGGCTTTGTGCGGTTCGGACTTGTGGCTTTTTCTAATCTCTAATTTGTGATTTCTGATTTTTGGGAAACCCTTACGGTAAAAAACGAACCCTGCGCTATAAAGCGGGCCCCCAAGATTAGAAAATGGGCCGGGCCGAACAAAGTAAAGCGCAGCATTTTCGGATGCGCCATCTGGAACACGAAAAATTCATGCGGCTGGCGCTCCGCCAAGCTAAACGAGCGGAAGGCAAGGGCGAGGTCCCTGTAGGCGCGGTGGTGGTTTGCGATGGCCAGGTCGTGGCGCAGGCCCACAATCACCCGATCGGTCTTTGCGACCCCACGGGTCACGCCGAGATTTTAGCCCTCCGGCGCGCGGCCAAAAAGCTGGGCAATTACCGGCTTTCCGGCTGCTCGCTCTATGTTACAATCGAGCCGTGCACGATGTGCGCGGGAGCCCTAATTCATGCGCGCATTGAACATTTAATTTTTGGCGCGAATGATTCGAAAAGCGGGGCCTGCGGCTCAATGTTGAAGGTGCTGAACCATCGCAGGCTGAATCACCACGTAAAGCTTACTCGCGGCGTGCTTGCGGAAGAGACAACGTTGATGTTGCGGCGCTTTTTCGCGCGGCGCCGGCAAGAACACAAAAATACAACAAAAGCTTGACCTGCGGAGAGGTACCGAAGTGGTCATAACGGGGGCGCCTCGAAAGCGTCTTGCCTGGCAAAACCGGGCCCGTGGGTTCGAATCCCACCCTCTCCGCCAACAATAACAATATTATTATCAATAACTTACGATGATAAAAGTTAAGTGCTGCCTGAATGCGGATGGGCAGGGCTGCGCGTCCGCCCAGCGCCGAACCAGTCTCTCCCCCGTGCGAGTCGTGGACCTGAAAAGCGCAGGTCGCGTTACGAGCTGCAGGCATTCACCTGGGGCTGCGAATGGTGTATTCTAACGGCAAGGGGATATCCTATGGGTCTTCATGCGGCGACGAAATCCTGCCTGTGCGCCCTTGGGGTCATCCTGCTCCCAGCCTTCGTATTCACGCAAGCGCCGCCCTCTTCTCCCGACATCCAGCCGCCGATTAAATCACAGGTTCAATCGGGCGCCCCAATTGTTCAAGTACAATCGGCGCTTCCGCTGACTCCGAGCCAGCCCGAGCCGCAGACAGTCGCCCAGTGGGTGCGGCGGGGCAATCAATTTTTGCGTGAGCGCAAGTGGCAGGACGCGGTAAAAGCGTATCAGCGGGCGCTCGCGCTGCAACCGGACAATGCCGTCGCGCACTACAATTTGGCCAGCGCCTACGCCGGATTGCAACAAATCCCCGATGCCATCAAGGAATATAGGCAGGCCGCAAGCCTGAACGCCAGCCTGCCCAATGTCTATGCCAATTTGGGTGCGTTGTGCCAAGCCGAGGGCGACATTGACGGCGCAGCCGCCGCATATGGCGAGGAAGCTAAGCTGCATCCTTCGTCCATCCAGGCGCGCCTCAATTTAGCCAACGCTTTAGCCGCGGCGGGCGAGTTCGACAAAGCTTTTGCCGGATATCGAGCCGCGCAGGCGCTCGCGCCCCGCAAGGCGCAGGTCGACGCCGCCTACGCGCTGGCGCTCCAGCAAGCGGGGGACGTTGCCACCTCGGCTGCGGTCTGGCAGGAGGCCATCGCAATCGATCCCAAGAACGCTGACTTCCACGCCGGGCGCGCGGCCGCGCTGCTTGAAGCGGGCCAGCGAGCCGCCGCTGAAACCGAATACCGCGCGGCGATGCAGTTCCATCCGGATGATCCCAACCTGCATATGGGTCTAGGCAACGTGCTGCTGGCTTCGGGCGACGTAGTGCACGCCATCGAGGAGTACAAGGTGGCGGTGGAATTTGTTCCGGATAACGCCGTGTTCCGCCTGACGCTCGGCATTGCATACCGCCAGGCTGGGGATGCCACGGACGCGCGGCGCGAGCTTGAGCGCGTGGTCCGCCTGGCGCCGGGGAATATCCAGGCGCACCGCGAGCTTGCCGCCACCGATCTGACGCTCGGCGATAGTCCCGGCGCGGTTTCGCAATACCGGCAAGCGGTTGAGCTTAAGCCCGAGGACGCGGCCTTGCATGAAAAACTAGGCCTGATTCTGCGCGAGACGGGCGACCTGACCGGCGCTCTTCAGGAATTTAAGCAGGCGAATCAACTCGAGGCCGGGAACGACTCCTACCAGAGCAATCTGGCGGAATGCTTAAAGACCGCGCAGGATATGCCGCGCTTCATCGGCGAGTATCAGGAGCAGGTGGAGTTGCGCCCGCGTGATCCGCAGGCATATATCGACCTGGGCAACGCTTACGCTTCAGCGGGAAACATGGCAAAGGCGGAATACAATTTTCATCAGGCGATGATCCTGGCTCCCGAAAATGCGGAGCTCCACTTCAAGCTCGCGCTGCTCTATAAAAACGCTGGAAATCTGGAGGCGGCGAAGAAGGAGCTGCGGAAGGCGGCCGAGCTGAAGCCCGATGATCCGCTGGCGCTCGAAGGTCTGGGCGATTTGCTCTTCGCCGAGCGC
>DASZAE010000028.1:0-2648 GCA_035945515.1 Terriglobia bacterium | reverse complement strand
AGCAGGCTCTCTATCTCCGAAAGGATCCCTCATTCTTTATTTTGGCGAGGCTGGAATCGAGTTAAGGACGAATACAACAATCTTCATCCCAAAAGCTACATGTATCAGCTGACGCTAACATGCGCGATTACTGTCGTCCTTGTTGCCACGGCATTGGTTGCTCTGCGGTTTTGGGAATATGCACACGGACGGTTGCCGTGGGTATTGCACACGGAGCATAGCGGCAGCAAGCTGCCGCACTCCAAATTATGTTGTCAGCGCCGGTCCGGTTCCGCTCATGAATTCTTTCTTCTTGTCGCCCACCCAATAACGCTCGCCCGCGATGCACCAGATAAATTCAAGCGGGTCGGCTTGTGAAAAGACGGGGTGATAATTCAAGAAAGGGATCGTCACCATGTCTCCGGCGCTGACCGGATGGACAAAGCTTAACGTCTCGGGCGATTCATACACCTCCATCGCGCCGCGGCCTTTGATAAAAAAGTAGACTTCTTCCTGATCAGTATGGTTGTGCGGCGGCCACGATCGCTGATTGGGCAGGAAGAACGTGTAGCCCGCCACCAGCTTGTCGGCAGGCTCTGAAACGTCGAACATCATGTAGACGTCCTTGCCCTTGAGATGCCGGATGCGCGCCTCCTGCCGCGAGAATTCGGCGAACTTGGAATGAAACGGCGAATGGATTTTCTCCGCCGGAGCCGAGCATTCCACGATTCGGGCCGCGGCGCCGGAGGTGTTCCGAAGCTGGAAAGAAGCGCCCAGGGGCGCATACAAAGTATCGTAAGGTCGCAAGTGATAAGCGTGGCCGTTCAGTAAAACTCCCGCCTCGCCCTGCCACATGAACAAGAGCGTTTCCGATCCGGCAAAGGAAAACGTCTGGGATTCGGAATCGGGCGGAAGCTCAAATTCGCCGCAGCTTAGGTAGATCAAGTTCCCTTCGCGCGGCGTGAAATGCTGCCTGAAAATAACCTTGGCAGCGGAACTTTGCACGAGCCGCGCCGGTTTCACCTTTGTGATTTGACCGTCTTGCGGGCTGGTTGCGGCATTTGAAACCGCCTCTGTGGTTGGTTGCATCTCACTTCCTCCTTAAGTTTCATCTTACCTCGCTGTTTTGTACTGGCGGGCTCGCCTGTGGCAGCAAGCGGCCGCGATCCAATGGTTCTCGCATCTTTTGCGGAAAGCCGCATCGTTACATGACGAACACTGCGCTATAAAGCCGCATCAAAATTCATCTCCACGCGCGCAATTCGCCGGATGACCAGCACAACAGCCAGCACTGAAACCGCCGGCAGAATGCCTGCGGCGATGAGCACCGGCATATAGGAAAAATGATCAATGACGATTCCGGTGAGGAGCATGGCGACCATGCCGACGCCGCTATCCGCGACCCCGCCGAGACCGTTCACCGTGGCGACTATCTCCGAGGGAAAAAGATCGCCCATCATGCCGATATAAGACGCGACCATCCATTGGTTTCCCAGGACGATCACGCAAATGGCTGTTATGGCAAGCGCCATCCTTCCGATGAAGGGCAGCGTGAGGCTCAGTGAAGAAAGCGCAGCCCCAAAGATGAAGCTGGCCTTGCGTGCGCCGTCCACGCTTGCGCCCCTTTTGATCATGAAATCGGAGACGTAGCCTCCGGCTACGTTCCCGAACGCCCCCGCGATATAGGGCATCCATGCCACCAGCCCAATCTCGACAAAAGGCATCCCGCGCCCGAAACGCAGATATTCGGGAAGCCAGTACCAATAGAAGCTGGTGAGCGGTCCGGTTGAAGCGCGAAAGAGCATCACGCCGAGCACTTGCCGGTTGCGTAGCAGCTTTTTCGCCCGCAGAAATCCTGGCCGCAGGTTGAAAGCGCGGCGAGCTGCCGCCGGATTTTGGCTCTTTGCCGCCGAGCGCGGATATAGGGCGATCCACGGCAGCAGCCAGAGCAATCCAAGCGCGCTCGGCAGCAAAAACGCGGCGCGCCAGCCCCAGTGGATGGTGATGAGCACGACCAGAGGCGGCGCAATAACAGCGCCAAGCTGAGCGCCTCCGTTAAAGATGCCTCCCGCCATGGCGCGGTTCTCGGCAGGAAACATTCCGGCAATAACTTTGATGCCTCCGCTATAATCACCACATTCGGAAACACCCAGAAGAAAACGCAACCCGCAAAGGCTTGCCACGCCGCGGGTGAGCGCGTGCAGGCCGTTGGTGACGGACCAGGAAACGAAGATGGCGATAAACCCTAAGCGCGGGCCAATAACATCAAGGAATACTCCGGCGGGCACTTGCGCCAGCAGAAGGCCCAGTTGGAAGGCTAGAATGATGTACGAATACTGAGTGTTGGTGAGGGATAGTTGCTGCCGTAAGACAGGCGCGACAACTGAGAGCACCTGCCGGTCCACCAAGTTAATCCCAATCGAGGCCGAGAGCAGGACAACGATCCACCATCGGCGTTGAAGGGACAGGTCAGAAGAATTCATGCCGCGCCGGAGCGTGCCTCAAACGTTGCCGCGCTTCATTTCCCCGATCAGATGGTCGCATGACCGCGCGCAAAGCGCCATGATGGTCAGAGTCGGATTCTGGCAGGCGCTCGAAGGGAATCCCGACCCGTCCATGACAAAAAGATTTTTCACATCGTGCGTCTGCTCAAACTCATTCAAAACCGA
>DASZAE010000027.1:0-8516 GCA_035945515.1 Terriglobia bacterium | reverse complement strand
GAACTCCTGCAAGCCCGCCGTGACCACTTTGGCCAGGTGGCTGCGCTTGTTCTGCTCGGCAATGGCGATGGCTTCATCGATCTTGCCTTCTTTTAAAGCGCCGGCAACCGCGGGCGCGAACATCCGCGACTGCTTGCGGGCCGCTTGAAAAGCAATGTAACGGTCGATCATTACCGCGATCGCCCAAGCAAACATAATGAACAGCACGATGACAACCGCCCGCGCGGGCCAGCCCATCTGCCGCCACATACCCAAGGGATCAAATCCAACTGCCGCGTTACTCTGTGCCTGGAGTAACCAGGCGCCTAAGGTAAATAATTTTGCCCCAATCATAATCTTATTTCCTCCTGAAAAGGATCTTAAAGTTGTGGTTACTCCGACAAGGTAAAGTTAACGTCGATCTCGGTGTCCACCACCACCGGAACGCCGTCCAGAAGATACGGTTCGTACCGCCACTGCCTCACAGCACTAAGAGCAGCCTGGATGAGTAAAGGATGCCCGCTGATTACTTTCAAATCTTGGATGGTCCCGTCTTTGCTAATCACCGCGCTCAACCGCACCTCGCCTTGAACGCGCGCCATCTTGGCGAGCGGCGGATAGACGGGGCTCGGATTGTAGATGCCTCTAGCCGCTTCCACCTGGCCGCCCACGCGGACCACGGCCGCCTTGGGCTTTGGCGGAGGCGGAGGTGGTGGTGCGCTGCTCATCATCATGCCACCCGGAACGCCGCCCGCAACACCGCCCGGCACTCCGCCCGGAACGCCGCCCACCACGCCGGTGTTTGAGGGTTGCGGCTGATCGTGAATCTGCACAATCTTTTTGGGAATTACCGTGGGCGCCTTCATAAGATCCGCCAACGATACTCTATGGACAACCACCTTGGGCGCCGCCGGCGGAGGCGGGGCGGGCGCGGGCGGCGGCGGGGGCGGCGCGGCGAGATAAGTCATCAATTGCGCCTTGGGGAGCCCCTGCGTGTAAATCAAAGGAATCAAGAGCATAACGCCCACAGCAATGCACTCAAGGATGTAGGCGATGGGCATCGTCGCCCGCTTCCAGTTCTTGGTCTTGTTCGCCGAATAGATGAGGTAAATCAGGAAGCCCACGACGTTAAGCACCAGCGTGACGATGAACCATAACGCCGTATTGAAGTGCATCCGCCGCGTGTCGGCGTGCACGTAGCAGAGCATCAGCGCCATGATGAACAGCGGGATGAAGCCGAACACAAAAGATTGGAGCGCCAAGGTCGCGTTCGAATCCGGTCTCCCCAAAAACAAGGTGACTAGGAAGTACCACGCGAGAAAGCCCAAGACGCCCAGCCCGATCGAGATGGCCCAATGCACTGGCGAAAGCACGGGCGCTCGATCCGGCGATGAATCGAGCAACGTTTGGTCAAACATGGTTAACTCCTCCCTTTACGATATCTAACAGCGGCTGTGTGACAACCGCGGCTGTAGCGGCGGCCTCTGGCCGCCGGTCTTTATTATCTAAAAGCCGGCGGCCAGAGGCCGCCGCTACATCATCTTCAATCACCTGCGCACGCCCGCCGTTTCGCGCTTGGCGGGCTTCCCCTTGGATGCGGGGGCCGCCACAGCCGGTTTCGTCACTTTTGACCCGCCTCCGCCGCCCATCGCGCCCGACTTTGCGCGGTCCTCCCAATACAAAACCAGCGGGCTGGCGATGGCGAACGATGAATAAGTGCCGATAATCACCCCCGCGACCAGCACCAGCGAAAACCCGTGGATCACTTCGCCGCCAAAAAGATAAAGCGCCAGCACGGCGATAAACGTCAGCCCGGAAGTTAAAATCGTCCGGCTCAGCACCTGATTGATGCTGCGGTTGACGAGGTCGCGGAAGTTCTCCCGCTTGTTCAAGTGCATGTTTTCGCGGATGCGATCAAAGGTCACAATCGTATCGTTCATCGAATAACCGATCAAAGTCAGAAAAGCCGCGATGACTGTGAGCGAGATATCTTTATCCAAAATTGAGAAAATTCCAAGCGTTATTATTACGTCATGAAAAGTGGCAATAATGGCCGCCACGCCAAAGATCAGCTCGAAGCGGATCCAGACGTAAATCAGCATCGCCGCCAGCCCGCCGAGCACCACGTAAAGAGCCTGCAAGCGCAGCTTTGCGCCCACTTTCGGCCCCACAATTTGGGTGTTGAAAACGGTGAACTGAGATAGATAGAAATCCTTTTGCAGCGCGGAAGTGACGGCGCTATTGACGCCGGGCACCGCGGTAAGCTGGTTGAAATCCGCGATCAAGCCGCCTTGCGAAGACGAGTTCTTAAACTTCACCATCGCCTGGGCGAGGTTCGTGTAGGTGGTCTGCGCCACATCTTGCCCCTTCGCCGCGAGGTGAAGGGGGTCTTCCACCAGGAGTTGATTAGCAATCGTCTGCGCGCCGGCGTTGTTGAAATCTGTCTTGCCCGCAGGCCCCGGACCGAATAGGCTCGTCATGGCGCTTATAATGTCTTGCTTGCCTGCGTCAAGCGCGCTCTTGCTTGCGGTGGTTTGAAGGTCAAGCCCCACCATGATTTCGTTCGCCGATGTCCCGCCGTAGCTTTGTAGCGTGGCCCTGTGCAGGTTCTGGCTGTCGAGGTGGTGGCGAATCGCGTCGAGGTCGGGCTTATGGGCAAACTTCACGTACACTAAGGTTCCGCCCCTGAAATCAATGCCGTACTTCACCCCGTGCCGCGCGATCATGGAAACAATGCCCGCCACCAGCAAGATGATCGAGATCGCAATGAAGTAGCCTTTCTTCCCCATCCAGTCAACTTGGGGATTATGAAAAAACTCCATTCGCTTTCCGCCTTCCCTACACATTTAATGACACCCGAAAGGGCGTCAAAGTTCCCTAAAGTTTCCGGCGATCCCCTCACCCGGCTCGCTCCGCTCGCCACCCTCTCCCCTGCGGGGGCGAGGGCCGAAATCCCGTCATCATCTGTCCTCGCCCCCTGAAAAGGGGGAGAGGGTGGACCGCGTAGCGGGACGAGTGAGGGGCGCCTCGCTCGTCAATCCGAAACGAAACCTAAACGCTCAGCGCCTCGCCGCGCGCCCGCCGCGAAAGAACATAATCAAAAATCACTCTGGATACAAATACGGACGTAAACAGGTTGGCCACCAAACCGATTACTAACGTGACAGCAAAACCGCGCACCGGCCCCGTGCCAAACGCAAACAGGATGGCCGCCGAAGCTACCGTTGTAACGTGGGTATCAATAATCGTCTTGAAAGCGTGGTCAAACCCGCCCGCCACCGCCGCGGGCGCGGCCTTCCCGCCGCGCAACTCTTCTCGAATCCTCTCAAAGATCAGCACGTTGGAGTCAACGCCCATGCCCACCGTCAGGATCACTCCAGCAATACCCGGGAGCGTCAGCACGCCGCCGAAGTAAACCATGGCAGCAATCAGGATGAGCAGGTTCAGGATCAGCGCCACATCCGCATTGATCCCCGCGCCCTTGTAGTAAACGAGCATGAAAATCAGGATGGCCAGGAAGCCGATAATACAAGCTTCGATGCCGTGATGAATGGAATCATTGCCCAGCGAGGGTCCAACCGTTTCTTCCTGCAAATAGCTGATGGAGGCCGGCAGCGCGCCCGAGCGCAGCTTCAGCGCCAAGTCAGAAACCTGCTGCTGCGTGAAGCCGCCCGCAATCTGACCGTTGTCGCTGATTTGGCCTTCAATCACCGGGGCGCTCTGCACCTGATTGTCGAGCACGATGGCCAAATCCTTGCCAATATTCCGCTGGGTGATTTGGGCGAAGCGCGCCGCCCCCGAACGAGTCAAAGTGAAATTGACATCCGGGCGGCCTTGAGAATCTACTGAAGGCTCCGCCGTGCGCAGGTCGCTTCCCGTGATCGCCGCGATGCTATCCACCAAGTACCAGGCAGGCGTGCTGTTTTCTGTAACGCCCGGCAAAAGCTCGGTATCCGGCGGCAGCACCCCCCCAAACGAAGCGAGGGCTTCATCCCGGCCAGGGTACGGTCCGCCACGGACGATTTTCAGCTCGAGCATGGCCGTAGATTGGATTACATTCCTCACGCGCGTGGTGTCGGTAAGGCCGGGCAATTCCACCACCATTTCATAGCTTCCTGACCCGCCGTATTGGGCGATATCCGTCTCCGCGATGCCAAGCCCGTCGACGCGGCGGCGGATGGTAGCCATTGCCAGGGTATACGCGTCGTCTTTGGTGCTGGCCACCACGCTGGTTTTCAGCGTCAACATGCGCGCGTTCGGGTCGCCGGCCACGTCGCCGAGATACCAATCCGGGAACTGATCCCCCGCCAGCGACTCAATAACCTGCAGGTTAGCCGGGGAAACGCCCTTGATCAGGATGTGGGTGACATCGGTCTTTTGCGCTGTGCCGGTAATGTTGCGGGTGCGCAAGTCGTCTTTCAGGCGGGCAAGGCCCTGATCGGTGAAGTTTTTCACCGCGTCTTGCGCGTGGACCTGCAGCACCAGGTAGGTGCCGCCCTTAAGGTCGAGCCCCAGCTTGATTCTATCGCTCAGGTTTTGTTTGAGTTTTAAGAATGTGGAAGGAAAGCCGATAATACCGAAGAAGCATATTAAGACGACAATGATCACCAGGATTGCCCGGTTGCGAATATTCTTGTCCATGAACCTTAACCTTAGATTAAGTTGTAGCGGCGGCCTCTGGCCGACGATCTCTAATATCTAAAAACCGGCGGCCAGAGGCCACCGCTACAATTTCTCACTTCACCGGCGGCGGGGGGTCGTCCTTTTTTTGGAACCCGCTGACCGCCGACCGCAGAACGTCAATCTTCACCTGACTGGTAATCTGCAACTGAACCGTGTTGTTTCCGAAGCCGGTGATCGTTCCCAGCAGCCCACCCGATGTGACGACGTGATCTCCCGTCTTCAAATTGGACAGCATCTCCTGGGTTTTGCGCCGCTGCGAGCTCTGGGGTCTAATAACGAGGAGGTACCAGATAAGAATGAGTGGACCCAGAATCAGAATAAAACTTGTCAAACCCTGCGCACCGGATTCAGCGGCAAACAGGACTGGGGGAACCAACATGCACTCGATCACATGCAAACCTTACAATTAAGATGTTATCAGAATCTTCCTTCTGCAGGAGGATCAATGATCTGCGGCGCAACTTGCGGGGCATTCAGTTCATTCAAAAAAGCTGCTCTTCTTATGATCCTGCTCGCGCCGACGAGAGGAAATCCGCAAAATTTCCCGCTGCGATAGCCTGCCTGATTTTGCGCATGGTGTCAAGGTAAAAAAAGAGGTTATGGAATGTGGCAAGTGTCGCAGCGAGCATCTCGCCGGTTGAAAACAAATGCCTTATGTAGGCCCGCGCGTAGCGGTGGCAAACCGCGCAGCCGCACGCGGGATCAAGCGGACGCTCATCCGCTGCGTAACGCGCTCCTTTGATCGTAAGCCGCCCCTCGGAAGTAAAGACGCAGGCATTGCGCGCGTTGCGGGTGGGCATGACGCAGTCGAATTGATCGATGCCGCGCGCGACACACTCCACCAAGTCCTGCGGCGTGCCCACGCCCATCAGGTAGCGCGGCTGGTCTTCGGGAAGGCGGCTCGCGGTGTATTCCACAATGTCATAGGTGGCGGTTTTCGCCTCGCCCACCGAAAGCCCGCCCAGAGCGTATCCGGCAAAACCGATTTCGCGCATCTCCTCCGCGCTCTCGCGGCGCAGCGATTCGTCGATTCCGCCTTGCACAATGCCATAGAGCGCGCTGGGCAGCTCAGCGCCAGCTTCCTCAGCGGCTATCCGATAGCGATCCTTTGCGCGCCGCGCCCAGCGGCCGGTCAGCGCCACCGCGCGCCGGGTCGATTCCAGGCTGGCGGGGTAAGGCACGCATTCATCCAGAATCATGCAGATGTCCGCGCCCAGAGCCAATTGCACGTCCACCACTCGCTCGGGTGAAAAAAAGTGGGAGGAGCCATCGAGATGCGAGCGGAATTCAACGCCGTCTTCCGTGATCCGCTGCAAGCCCTTGAGGCTCATCACCTGGAACCCGCCGCTATCGGTGAGGATCGGATGCGGCCAGCTTATGAAGCGGTGCAGCCCGCCCGCGCGTTGGATGAGTTCGTGCCCCGGCCTTAAGTAGAGATGATAGGTGTTGCCCAAAATGATTTGGGCGCCTATTTCTTCCAGATGGTGCTGGGTTACGGCCTTGACCGTGCCCCCCGTGCCCACGGGCATGAAGGCCGGCGTTTCGATGACGCCGTGCGGCGTGTGGATGCGGCCCAGGCGCGCGCCGGTGGCCGCATCACGCGCCAGAAGCTCAAATTGGAATGTTGAAGACACAATTCCTGACGATGTTCCCCACAGGAGTAGCGCGGACCGCGAAGCTGAGGGGTAGCCACGGCACGATGTTTGTGCCGTGGGCTCTCCTTTGTCGGCTCAAAAACCTACGGCACAAACATCGTGCCGTGGCTACCGACTCATAAGGAGTTGATGGTGCAGAAAGCCGATTCTTCGCTCCGCTCAGAATGACACGCCGGAACATTTTTCAAGAAACTGTTAAAGCAAAGAAAGTCCGGCACGGATCAAAACGTAGATCGCCCACAACACGAGAAACGCGAAAAACATGCTTTTCGGCTTCACTTTTCGGCCCGTCGTTGCGGAAAAGCCGATGCCCAGCAAGCCCAAAACCCAGAAGCTGAAGAAATCAATCGACGTGGCAAGCGAATAGAGCGCGCTTCCCGCCGACTGGCGGGAAAGAAAAAACCCGATGTTGGTGGGAGTCAGATTCTGCGGGTTCATATTCGCAGGGTCGCCGAACAGGATCACAATTATGGCGAGAATACTCGCCAGAACCAGGGGCAGATAAGCGTGCGCAGTCACCGAGAACGCAGTTTTGAAGCTGGTCGTGGATCCAAAAATCACTTTGAGAATAAGCAAGCCTATCGCCGAAATGATGAAGATCAAAATGGGTATGCCGATCAGCCCCGCGATGGGCGTGATAATCCCCGCAAACTTTGCCCCCTGGCTCACCGCTGTCTGCATTTGCTCGGGGCTCATGGTGCTGGCGCGCCCGCTGACTTCGATCGAGTGCCGCACAATCTGCTCCATGCCCACCTTATGAATCAAGGTCTCCACGCTGACGAATGAGAACACGATTAGTACGATTAAAGGCGCCCAGAAGCCGGGTTTCCGCGCGATATCGGCAAAGGTCTTTGACGGCTCGGTAAACACGCCGAAGAACCTCGCCGCCGCGCTCATTTCCTGGACGCCGGCGGTCATCATATTCGCTTCTCCGTTGGTCATCGTTATCCTCCTTGAACTCGCTCAACCTGTTGTAGCGGCGGCCTCTGGCCGCCGGTCTTTAATATTTAAAAGCCGGCGGCCAGAGGCCGCCGCTACAGCCGCAGTTGCCACACAGTCTCTACAGCGCACACATCGGGTTGTCTGGGAAATCCCAATAAGTGTAATTTTTTAACCCGCACTTGGCAATGGAGAAGTTTGGAGGGTAAAGCGGACCTGTCCCCACATCGCGATGTCATTTTCTTAGTCTTGCGCACGCTGAGCCGGATTATTCATGAACCTATCAGAAAGGCGCGGATTCATCCGTGCTGAACGTGATAATTAAGCTGTTTCACCCGCCTCACCCGCGCGGCGTTTCATATCGGTGACGCGGAATCTTTAGTGTCCAAGATTCCGGCAGAGGTGAAAGTAGTGCCTTTTCGCTCCTCCCAACACGCCCTCATGAATAATCCAGAAGGTTGTTATTATCAAATTTATGCACTAAAGCATTGTAAAAAAACAAGTTAATCGATAAGAGTCCTTTTAATTGTGGGATTGCTGTTGATTTTCTCTTGACACGCCCTTTGGATTCTGTGACAATTAGCACTCTGGATGTGAGAGTGCTAGTCCACAGCTTAACCATTAAATCTATACGCGCTGAGTAAAAACTTCCAGAGAGTTTCGTTTTCACGCTGCGGCCTGCGGCTGCCCGAAATGCGAGCGATTGCATCAAGGGCCGGGGGACGCAGTTAGACAAAAACACGAGGGCAAGAAAGGAGAACAATATGACTGTTCGGCCACTTCATGACCGGCTGTTAATTAAGCGAATCGAAGAGAAAGAAACCGTAAAGGGCGGAATTATTATTCCCGACACGGCCAAGGAAAAACCGCAGGAGGGCGAGGTCATCGCGGCGGGCAATGGGAAAAAGACAGAAGAGGGCAAGGTGATTCCGCTAGACGTTAAGGCGGGAGACCGGATTCTTTTCGGCAAATACTCAGGAACCGAAATCAAATTGGACGGGCAAGAGTATTTGATTCTGCGGGAAGACGAAGTCCTGGGCGTCCTCGAAGCCGCCAAGCACTCTACCGCGGGCGGCAAGAAGTAGTCCTTATACCGATGTGATTTTCCGTGGCGTTACCGCGGAACATAAATCTGAAAGCACCTCGTTCGCAAGGAACGGGCAAAACGAATTCCGGAGGTAAGAAAAAGATGGCAAATGCAAAGCAGATTGTACATGGCGAGGAAAGCCGCCGGGCGATCCTGCGCGGAGTGAATCAACT
>DASZAE010000026.1:0-4086 GCA_035945515.1 Terriglobia bacterium | reverse complement strand
CGCGATCCTCAGTGAGAGCGAAGGTGAACGAGGGGGACTCAAACGCGCGCTCGGGCCCTTGAACCTGGTCACGCTGGGTATTGGCGCGATCATTGGCACCGGTATTTTCGTGCTTACTGGACCCGTGGCCGCAACGGACGCAGGCCCCGCCATCGTGCTTTCGTTTATCATCGCTGGCGTTGGATGCGCCTTCGCCGGGCTGTGTTACGCCGAATTTGCCGCGCTGATCCCCATCGCAGGCAGTTCTTATAGTTACGCCTACACGACGCTCGGCGAGATTGTGGCCTGGGTCATCGGCTGGGCGCTGGTGCTCGAGTATGCCTTCGGCGCCGCCACTGTGGCCGTCGGTTGGAGCGGCTATGTCAGCAGCTTCCTGCAGGACTTTGGCATTCATCTCCCGCCCAAGCTCTCATATGCTCCGGGAACAAAGATGGTGTTCTTTCACGGCCGCTGGGAAACACTGGCTTCGGTGGGCATGAACCATGCGAATGCAAGCGTCACAGGTTTGCCGCAGGTGACGGCCCACGCGGACCTGTTGGCATTGCTTGGCATCCTGATCATGACGGCTATTTTGATTAAAGGCATTCAGGAATCGGCCAACGTCAATACGGCCATCGTTATCGTCAAAGTTTCAGTGCTGCTGGTTTTCATCGGCCTCGGCATCATATTCCTGGCAGGCCACTGGTCGATAGGCTTATCCAACTGGCATCCCTTCATTCCTCCTAACCAGGGTCACTTCGGTGACTTCGGCTGGAGCGGCGTCTTGCGCGGCGCGGGCATCATTTTCTTCGCCTACATCGGCTTTGACGCGGTCTCAACCGCCGCACAGGAGGCAAAGAACCCGCAGCGCGACATGCCCATCGGCATTCTCGGCTCGCTTGTGATCTGCACGATTCTGTATATTCTGGTCGCGATTGTTCTCACCGGTTTAGCATCCTATACCAGGCTAAATGTGGCTGATCCCATCGCGCTGGGGGTGGACGTCACCGGCGTGCGCTGGGGCAGCCTTCTGGTGAAGATTGGCGCCATCGGCGGCCTGAGTTCCACCATGCTGGTGATGTTGCTCGGCCAGAGCCGCGTGTTCTTTACCATGGCGCATGACGGCCTGCTATGGGAATGGGCGGGGAAGGTTCATCCCAAGCTGCGCACCCCGTATATCTCAACCGCCGTCATCGGAATTTGCGTGGCTCTGCTCGCGGCCCTGCTGCCCATCTCCACGCTCGACGAGCTGACCAGCATTGGCACGCTGTTTGCTTTCACCGTAGTATGCGCGGGGGTGTGGGTGCTGCGGCGGCAGCAACCCGCTCTGCACCGGCCGTTTAAGACGCCCTGGGTGCCCTTTGTGCCGATTATGGGCATGGTGCTTTCGCTCGGCATGATGTTCTCGCTGCACAGCCTGACGTGGGAAGTCTTCCTGATCTGGCTGGTGATCGGACTCGGAATCTATTTTATTTACAGCCGCAAGCACAGCAAAGTGCAGCAACTGGTCGAATCGAGCGCCCAGGACGTGGCGCCGCCGCGGTGAAACTGTTGTGCAAAGGGTAGAAAATATATTTCGAACACTGTGAAAGATCGCTGTAGCGGCGGCCTCTGGCCGCCGGTCTTACTATCTAAAAACCGGCGGCCAGAGGCCGCCGCTACAACACCTTATTGCAGAGACTATGCTGAAGGCGCTGGTTCAAGAATACCGGACACATGGCTGGGCGCGGTTCACCGCCGTGCTGATCGTCTTCGGGGCAATCCTGTGGGTTGCAGAACGCGTTGCCGGATGGTTCTCGCACGCCCTTTGGCTCAGCGCCACTCTAGGATCGCTCTGGCTTGCGGTTAAAATTGCCGCCGTCGTCGTTGTCATTTACTATCTCGCGCGCCTCATTGGCTTTATCCGCCGCCGTCTGCTTTGGCGGCTCACGCGCCGCCTAATTGTCACCTACGTTTTTATCGCCTTCGTCCCCATCATTCTAATCCTGCTCATGGTTGCCCTGGGCGCCTATATTCTGAATGGCCAGTTCGCGGCATTTCTAGTGAACGCCAGAATGCGGGATCATGTGGACGAGCTTAAGCAGGTGAACCGCGTCGTCGCGCGCGAGGCTGTCCATATTCCCGCCCAAGATCCCGTCCATTTTCTGGATATGCTGCAACAGTTCTACGCGAACGATTTCCGCGATTATTCAACCAGCTATCCCGGCCTTGAAATCACGCTCCGCCTTGGGAACGAAGCGCGCGGATTCCGCTTGACGGGCGAACCCATGAGGGAACCTATCTCGGAACCCCGATGGCTCTCCGCAGAAGAATGGTCGGGCTTTGCCATCAACCGGGAGCAAATCTTCCTCATGGCCGTGGACAGGGAAAAAACTGGCGCGGGCAGGCTAACCATGATCCTTGCCATGCCCATCACGCCCTCACTGCTGAATATTGTGGGCGAGGGTATTGGTCCGGTGGGCGTCTTCGTCTCGCCGCCCAGACAGGGACCGCCGCATGGCGCGCGGAACCGCCCTTCCCGCGCCAGGCCACGCCAGCCGCCTACGGAGGTGGACGTCTACGGCCAAGAGACGCTGGCTCGCTACGAGGTGAAATCAAATGGGGTTTCGCTGCCCAAGCGCCGCATGTGGCTTGACTTCAGCGTCTATGGCCTCTCCGCCCTGAACCCGGCACTGTGGCGCGCCCCGGTTTACCGGGAGCGCAGCAGCCCGGTGCTGGTCGGAGTAACCTCGCGCGTTTTCGAGCTTAACGGGCAGCTACTGAAGATGTTGGGTCAGTTGGCCAGCATTCCTGTTGTCGGATTCATTGTGGTAGGGGTGGGGTTCCTGAGCATTGAAATTGTCGCGCTGGCCATCGGCGTTCTGCTGACGCGCTCGATCACCTCCACTGTCAACCGGCTGCAGGTGGCCACGGAACGGGTGAAATCGGGCGACTTCTCGCACCGCATTGGGTTGCCCGCCCGCGATCAAGTCAGCGCGCTTGGCGCCGCCTTTGACACCATGACGGCTTCGATTCAGCGGCTCATGATCGAGTCGCGGGAAAGAGTGCGCCTGGAAAACGAACTGAAAATCGCCCATGAAGTGCAGCAACAGCTCTTCCCGCAAGCCAACCCGGATATTCGCGGAGCGCGGGTGTTTGGCGAGTGCCGCGCGGCGCGCGGCGTCAGCGGCGACTTTTACGATTTTCTCAAGCTGGGCCGCGGGCGGGTGGGTTTGGTGCTGGGCGATGTGAGCGGCAAAGGCATATACGCCGCGCTCCTCATGGCAGGCATTCAATCCGCCGTCCGCGCGCAGTTTTACGATGGGCACTTCCCCGACCGCTCTGGCGGCGCGCCGGCCACTTCTACCGCGACCGTTCTCGACCGCCTGAACCGGCAAATCTATGACAATACGCCGGACGCAAAGTACGCAACGTTCTTTTACGCCATCTATGAAGCAGAAACACGCAGGCTCTCTTACACCAACGCCGGCCACCCCGCCCCATTCCTATTTCGCGGCAATCGATTGAAGCGGCTGGACACGGGCGGCACCGTGCTCGGCCTTTTCCCGGCGGCGCTCTATCAGCAGGAAGAGTTGCAACTTGAGCCGGGGGACCTGCTCCTGGCTTTCACCGATGGGCTGATTGAGCCGGAAAACTCATATGGGGAAGAATTTGGCGACCAGCGCCTGGCAGAGGTTGTCCGCGAGGCCAGCGATTTGCCGCCCGAACGCTTGGCGGAGACTGTCTATCGTGAGATTGGGAATTGGTCGGGCGGCGCGGAACCCAGCGACGACATGACTTTGCTCTACTTGAAGGCTACGCTCTAAGCCTTTCTTGTAGAGGCGGCGTCTCGCTGTTAAAGCACTGGGAAAATCAAAACCGGGGCGCCGCATATATCCGGCCGTTTAAGCTGTATGCGGTAATAGAAAGCTGTACGGCAGCGAGAAGGACGCCCCCACAGGCGAAGCTCTGCGAGATCGCGCCTGTTTACGGCTGCCCAAGCGGGCCGGCGTGTTCAAGGGCTGTATAATCCGCCGTCAGTTTGAAGGAAACCTGGCGGTCTTGCGCGTCAACCTCAAGGTTCTGAAAAGGATTGGGCTGGTTGGGATTAGAAGTGCGCCAGGCAAT
>DASZAE010000025.1:0-5514 GCA_035945515.1 Terriglobia bacterium | reverse complement strand
AGCCATGCCGGAATGAATTGCTTGAGCGGTAGCGACGCGGTTGGATAGATAATCCCGGCTGTTTCCCCTCATTTCAGTCTGTAAATTAGGATTTCGGAGGAACGCAAGCTCCGAGTTGATCTCTCAGACTACAAAACGAAGCCGTGGTTTGCATGGGTTTGCCGTCTTCACGGCTTCGGTGGCATATCTGGTGGTTATCACCGGCGCCATAATCACAAGCGACCGCGGCGTCTCAGATTCTGGTGATTTCAGCCTTTCGCGCCTGCTGGAATGGGTTAAAGCTGACGACGGCCATCGCCTCGCGGCTTACCTTGTAGCCGCGCTGACACTGACGCTTGGGGCTGCCCTGCTGGTGAAAGACAATCGCCGCTGGACGAAATGGCTGGGTGGCATCGCGGTACTGGCGGTTGTTATTCAATCTGTATTGGGACGCCTGGAAGCGCGACATCTTGAACTCGCGCTTACCGTAAGCCACTCCTGCATGGCGCAAATTTACTTCTGTCTCATGGTAAGTTTGGCTATCTTTACCCATCCGAGGTGGCAGTGGGATAGCGCCACAGGCTTGGATAGCGGGAAGCCGGCTGTTCAGCGGGTTTCGCTGTGGTTTAGCATCATCGTTTTCGCGCAAATCGTCCTCGGAGCAATTTACCGCGATGAGCCGCCGAGCCAATCGAGAGGGACGCACGCGATAGGCGTGCTGCCGCACATCATCGGCGGAGGGGTTATTTTTGTGGCGGTTCTGTGGCTGCTGGTCCGCGTGTTGAAGTTGCCCGCGCGCGACGCGGGGTTGATGGTGCTTACGGTTGGGCTTGCGATTATGGTGATGGTTCAGGTTTTTCTGGGCGTTGGAGTCTACATGATGATGCGGTTCTCGCAAAACGCCCCCCATGCGCCGGCTGGACCGATTGTGGCCATTGTTATTGCCACTGTCATGCACGTAGCTCTCGGAGCGTTAATTTTTGCCGGCAGTGTGGCAGTGACGTATATGACTTATCGCCTTACAGCGCGCCCGGCTGCGTTAGGAGGAGCGGGCTCGCCCATGACGCTGACCACTGAATCTTTAAGATGAAAATCGCCGCTGACAATGCGCAAAAGCTCCCCGCCCGCTGGATTACCTGGCCTGCAATCCGGCAGAGAGCCGCCGACTACTGGATGATGACCAAGCCGGAAGTTAACTTTTTGGTCGTGGCAAGCAGTTTAGTGGGCTTTTATCTGGCCTCAAGCGGCCCGCTTCGCCTTGGCTTGCTGCTGAACACGCTCCTGGGTACGCTGCTGGTGGCAAGCGGCACGGCCACCTTAAACGAATACATGGAGCGGTCGCACGACGGCAAGATGCGGCGCACCGCTGCCCGCCCGTTGCCCGCCGGGCGTATTCACCCGCTTGAAGGCCTCGGCTTCGGCCTCGCGCTTTCGATTGCTGGCGGCATCTATCTGGATTTAACAACCAACCGCCTCGCGTGTTTCATCGCGCTTCTCACGCTTGTTCTCTACCTGCTGCTCTATACGCCGCTAAAACGCCGGACGCCGATGTGCACGCTGATCGGCGCCATTCCTGGCGCTATGCCGCCGCTGATTGGCTGGGCTGCGGCGCGCGGAAGCTTATCCTTCGAGGCCTGGATTCTTTACGTCATCCTCTTTCTTTGGCAGTTCCCGCATTTCTCGGCCATCGCGTGGATGTACCGGCAGGATTACACGCGCGCGGGCTACTTGATGCTGCCGCCCTCGGACCAGAAGGGCCGGTTCATGTCCACACAAGTGATTGGATTTTCGCTTTTGCTGATTCCGGTCACGATCATGCCCGCGCTGATGGGCCAGGCAGGGCGAATCTATCTTGTCGGCGCCGTTATGCTTGGACTTGCATTTCTGTACTTTGGCGCGCGCCTCGCTTTTTCGAGATCGAACGCTCTTGCGCGCAGGCTCGTGCTGGCCTCCGTTGTGTATCTACCCCTGATTTATCTCCTGATGATCGTGAATAAAACTTCGACCTAGTGGCTTACTCGTCTTCATAGCGCAGCAGCATTCGGCTTTAACGCTGGGGGTCTTTGGTAAGGCCGCTGAAAAGCCGCAGGACTAGGAAAAGGACCCTGCGCGGCAATCAAAGCAAGGCAGAAAAGTTTGGCTCTTCCACTCTCCGACTTCCCCACGATTGACGCATCGCTGAACGCAGTGAGCGCGGCGCTTCTTGTGCTGGGATACTTCTCCATCCGCCGCAGGCGGATTATGGCGCACAAGTGCTTCATGTTGTCTGCCTTTGGCTGTTCGTTGATTTTTCTCGGCTGTTATCTTTGGTATCATGCGCACGCTGGTGTTAAGCGTTTCCCCGGGCACGGCATCAGCCGCCCGTTTTATTTTGCCCTTCTCGGCACGCATACGGTGCTCGCGGCGGCGGTTCCTTTTCTGGTTGTGATTACGCTTTACTTTGCGTTGCGCGCGCGGTTCAGCCGGCACAAAAAGATCGCCCGCTGGACACTGCCCATCTGGCTCTATGTCTCCATCACCGGAGTGCTGGTCTATTGGATTCTTTTCCGCCTCTATGCAGTGAAGTAACGTCATCCGTGGAGTGCAGTAGATGCGTTTTGTAGCGCAGGGTTTCTCGCTTTTGGAAACCCTGCGGCATTTGCTAGTAGAGACAACCCGCAGGGTTTCTGAAAAGCGAAACCCTGCGCTACCAGGTGCTCTCTTTCAGGAGGATTGTTATGCAAATTGGATGGATCGGGCTTGGGCAAATGGGCCTGCCGATGGCGCAAAACGCGCTTAAGGCAGGTCACCAGCTCACTGTTTATAACCGCACGCGCGGCAAGGCGGAAGAGTTGGGCAAACTCGGAGCACAGGTTGTCAAGACGGCCGCCGAAGCCGCGGCGGGAGACCTTGTTGTCACCATGCTTTCGGATGACGCGGCCACGGAAGAGGTCATCTTCGGCGCAGGCAATGTGCTGGCGGCGCTCAGCCGCGGTGGAACGCACATCTCGATGAGCACCATCAGCGTGGCGCTTGCCAAGCGGCTCACCGAGGCGCACCGGGCAGCGGGTCAGGTTTACATCTCAAGCCCCGTGTTTGGACGTCCGGAGGCAGCCGCAGCCAAGAAACTCTTCGTTGTGCCTGCCGGACCGCCCGACGCGCTGGCTCGCTTGCAACCGATATTTGACGCCGTCGGCCAGGCGACATTCATTATGGGTGATGAGCCGATGGCCGCGAACGTCATTAAGCTCAGCGGTAATTTCCTGATCGCGGCGATGATTGAAAGCTTGGGCGAGGCCATGACCCTGGTGCGAAAGTACGGCGTGGACCCGAAAAGATATTTTGAAATGATTACCTCATCGCTCTTCAACGCGCCTGTTTATAAAACTTACGGCAGCCTGATTGCATCGGATAATTACCAGCCGGTCGGATTCAAAATGGCGCTTGGATTGAAGGATATCCGCTTGGTGCAAGCGGCGGCGGACGCTGTCGCCGCGCCTATGCCGGTGGCCAATGTGGTGCGCGACCGGATGTTGAGTGGGGTGGCGCGCGGCCACCAGAACGACGACTGGTCCAGCTTCGCGCGCCTGATCGCCGAAGAGGCGGGCCTATGAAACTTGAAAACGCGCTGGAAGAGGCGACGATCTGGTCAGAAGTTCCGGTTTCCATACAGTCTGGTGGAAACGGAACGGCGACGGCTCGAACGCGCGAGTGGGGTGAAATCCGGCTTCGCCTCATCGATTATACCCCAGGTTATGTTGGGGACTCCTGGTGTTCCAAAGGCCATATTGTGTTTGTTGTTGCGGGCGCACTTGCTATAGAACATCGGGATGGTCACAAGTATGCCCTTACGCCGGGCATGAGTTATCACGTGGCGGATAACAATAAATCGCCGCATCGGGCGCGCTCTGAGAGTGGAGCAACGATTTTTGTGGTTGATTAACGGTTTCAGGAGAAAAGGCTCATGAAAGCGATTCGAGTTCATCAATTCGGCGGTCCTGAAGTCATGAAGCTGGAAGATGTCCCGGACCTCCGCCCGGCAGCGGATGAAGTAGTCGTGCGAGTCATGGCGGCGGGCGTGAATCCGGTGGATTCGTATGTCCGCTCCGGAACTTATGCCGTCAAGCCTTCGCTGCCTTATACACCGGGGTGGGACGCGGGAGGCGTGATTGAGGCCGTGGGCGCAAACGTGAACGGTTTCAAAGCAGGCGACCGGGTTTATATTGCAGGCACTTCGAGTGGCGCCTACGCCGAGCTTGCGCTTTCTAAAGCAAACCTGGTGCATCCCTTGCCTGAACGAGTCGCCTTTGAGCAGGGTGCGGCGATTGGCGTGCCTTATGCCACCGCTTACCGCGCGCTTTTTCATCGCGCCCATGCCGAGCCTGGCGAGACGGTGCTAGTGCATGGCGCAACGGGAGGGGTTGGGATTGCCGCGGTGCAACTTGCGCGGGCGGCGGGGGCGCGCGTGATTGGGACCGCGGGCAGTGATCGCGGGCGGAAGCTCGTAGAAGACGAAGGAGCGCACTACGTGCTCAACCATCGCGCGCCCAACTACCTTGGTCAGTTGAGCCATCTTACGGGCGGCAAGGGCGTCGATGTGATCCTCGAAATGCTCGCCAATGTTAACCTGGGCAATGACCTCACCGTGCTCGCGCGCAGCGGCCGCGTGGTGGTGGTGGGTAGCCGCGGTCCGGTTGAGATCAACCCGCGCGAAACGATGGGGCGCGATGCCGCTATTCTTGGAATGACGCTGCTCAACTCAACTCCTGCAGAACTGGCCTCGATTCACGCGGCTTTAGTTGCTGGCCTCGAAAATGGCACGCTGCGGCCCGTGGTGGGGCAGCGAATCCCGCTGACAGAGGCTCCGCGCGCGCATCAGGCGGTGATGGAACCAGGCGCGCATGGGAAAATCGTGCTCGTGCCCTTGTTGTAGCGGCGGCCTCTGGCCGCCGGTATTTACTCAATAAAAGCCGGCGGCCAGAGGCTGCCGCTACAAGATCCCTGGCGGCGGAACGTCGCCGCTGCAAGTTTTTGGAGAGGCGCGTGAAATTATTAGCCGCGATTGCCGGGCTATCGCTTTTACTGGTGGTTTTGTGGGATTGCTTTGAAACCATCATCCTTCCGCGCCGGGTAACCAGGAACTTCCGCATCACGCGCGCCTTTTATCGCGCCACCTGGAAAGCGTGGGGGAGCGCGGCGCGCCAGTGGAGCTTAGGGCGTTTTCGTCCGGCCTATCTCAGCTATTTTGGCCCGCTCTCCTTGCTGCTCCTTTTTGTAGTGTGGGTAGCCGCGCTGATTGTAAGCTTCGGTTTGCTCCATTGGGCCGCAGGCTCTGCGCTTAACGTGCAAGGCGGCCCGCCTTCCTTTCTTTCCGACCTTTATCTGAGTGGAACCACGTTTTTCACCCTGGGAATTGGCGATGTCACGCCGCACTCCGGGCTGGCCAGGGTTATCACGGTGGTGGAGTCGGGAACGGGGTTCGGAATTCTGGCCATCGTGATTTCGTATCTACCCGTTCTATACGGCTCGTTTTCCGAGCGCGAGGTGAACATCTCC
>DASZAE010000024.1:0-8447 GCA_035945515.1 Terriglobia bacterium | reverse complement strand
GGAAAAGCAGATCGAAGCGGGCGCGCCGGTCGATGTGTTTGCGAGCGCCGGCGAAAAGGAAATGCAAGAGCTTCAGGCAAAGCAATTAGTCGAACCTGCTACCGTGGCGGATTTCGCCAGCAATTCGCTGGTGCTTGTGGTTCCGGCCGGCGCGAAGCTTCGCATCCACTCGTTCTCCGATCTCCGTCAGCCGGGCGTAAAGATGATTGCGATTGGCAATCCAAAGACGGTTCCAGCCGGGCAGTATGCCCAGCAATTTTTGCGCAACACTCATCTGTGGTCTACGATTCAGCCGCGGCTGGTATTTGCAGAGAATGTCCGCCAGGTGCTCGATTACGTGGATCATGGAGAGGTTGACGCGGGCATCGTTTACGCCACGGACGTTGCCATCGCTCACGGTAAAGTATCCGTTGTGACGCGCGCGCCCAAAGGCGACTATGGACCGATCCTTTACCCTATTGCAGTCGTTAAAGGCAGCCGCAACGAACAGGCGGCACGAGGGTTTCTACAATTTGTGTTGAGCCCCGCCGGAATGAGCGTTCTGAAGATGAATGGATTTCTCCCTGCAAAATAACCCATGATCGCGTCCGCATTCAAACTCTCAGTTTGGGTTGTTAGCCTGGCAACAATCCTGGTGGGCGTTTCCGGCACCGCGTTCGGCTTCCTGCTGGCCAAGCGAGAGTTCCAGGGCAAGGAGCTGTTGGATTCTGTTCTAACGCTCCCGATGGTGCTTCCGCCCACCGTCACGGGTTATTACCTCATCTTGCTGCTGGGCCGCAGTGGATTGCTTGGGCGATACGTTTACCAGCTAACGGGGTGGAGCGTTGCGTTCACATGGCAGGCGGCTGTGATCGCGGCGACGGTGATGGCATTCCCCATCATGGTGAAGTCGGCCCGCGCCGCCATAGCCTCTGTGGACTCGCGGTTTGAAGTGGCGTCGTTCAGTTTGGGCAAGGGCGAGCTCGAAACGTTCTTTCGTATCACACTGCCGCTTGCCCTGCGCGGCCTCATCGCGGGATTGGTGCTCAGTTTTGCGCGCGCCTTGGGCGAATTCGGCGCCACCCTGATGCTGGCGGGGAATATTCCCGGAAAAACCCAAACAATGCCGCTGGCGATTTACGAGGCGTTCATTTCCGGTGATGACCGCGAAGCGCAAATGCTTGCGGTGATCCTCACTGCTACTTCGATTGCCGTGATCTACATAACCAACGTTCTAAGCCGTCCTCTCAAGAGCGCCTGAGAGAATGAACCCATGTTAACCGTGGACATCAAAAAAGGGTTTCAGAATAACGGACGACAGAGTTTTCTGCTCGACGTTTCCTTTACTGTGCGCCAAGGATTTACGGTGCTGTTTGGGCCCTCCGGCTCGGGCAAGACCACCACACTGCGATCCATCGCGGGCATCGTTGCTCCGGATCAAGGGAAGGTCTCTCTGAACGGCCAGGCCTATTTCGACTCATCCGCCGGGCTCAACGTCCCGATCCAGCGGCGCAGAGTAGGCTTTGTATTTCAGGAATATTTGCTGTTTCCGCACCTGACGGCGGAGGCAAACGTCGTCTACGGCGCGCGCTCCGGCAAGAACCGCGAGAAGCGCAAGCGAGCCAGTGAATTGCTGGAGCTTTTCGGGATCGGCTACGTGCGCGACCGTTATCCGCGCGAACTTTCCGGCGGCGAGCAGCAGCGCGTGGCGCTCGGGCGCGCGATGGCGTCTGACCCCGCTGTGATGCTTCTCGATGAGCCGCTTTCCGCCGTGGATGTCTCGACGCGCGCGCGACTGCTCGACGAATTTGTGGAGATCCAGAAACGGCTCGGAGTGCCGTTCGTCCATGTCACTCACAGCCCCGCCGACGCCATTCGCACGGGAGATTGGATTGTGATCATGGATCAGGGCAGGATCGCCCAGCAAGGATTGCCGCTCGATGTTTTTAATTCTCCCCGCAGCTTGCCACTTGCGCGCGCTATCGGCACGGAGAATGTTTTTAGCGGCACGGTTATCCATCAAAGCGCGAGTGACGGAATTTCGCTTCTCGATCTTCAGGGATGCCGCCTCGCCGCGGCGTACAACGGACTTGTTGAGGGAACTCGGATGACGGTGGGCATCCGCTCAGAAGACATTATTATTTGCCGCGAGCGAATCACCCAAACCAGCGCCAGGAATCTGCTGCCGGGTGTTGTGAAAACTCTCGAAATAGAGGGCAACAAAATAACCGTGGCGGCGGCTTGCGGAGTAGATTTCAGAGTCAGCATCACCCGGCAAGCCGTGGATGATTTAGACCTCCGGCCCGGAGTCACGGTTTACCTGCTGATTAAAGCCAGCGCATGTCACACGCTCGCCTGACCGCACATCGAAAACAACATCGCGGCTGGCGCGGGCCTTATTGTAGCGGCGGCCTCTGGCCGCCGGTCTTTAAAACCGGCAGCCAGAGGCCAATGCTGCAACATACTCGATTACCAGATCAGCTTCAGTCCAAACTGAATTTCGCGCGCAGTGGTGGATGTGCTGGTGATAACGCCCGCCGACGCGGAAGGTATTCCCGCCGCTGACGTAAACGCGATTAAGTTGGGCGTGTTGAAATTCGGTTGGTTCAAAATATTGAAGAACTCGGCACGAAATTGCAGCCCTAGCGCCTCAGTGATCTGGGTGTTCTTCATCAGCGACAAGTCCAGCGCCGCCAGCCCCGGACCGATCAGGGTATCCCGGCCGAGATTCCCATAAGTCCCATTGGGCGGGACGATGAACGCGTTGGGGTTGAAGTAGAGGTTCGGGCTGCCCGTGATCACCGGGCCGCTGAACGCAGGATTCACCGATGGGCGCACGGGATTCCGCGTGTCCCCGTTATTCGATGAATTGAAGCTAAGTTGCGGCGTGAAAGGAAAGCCGGATTGCAACGTTACAATGCTGTTGAGGGTCCATCCGCTTGCTACGGTATTGGTCCAGCCGCTAAGTTGCCCGCCCAATGCTTTCCCGCGTCCTAAAGGAAGATCGTAACTTTCATTGATGGCGGCGACGTTTCTGACGTCGAACGTCGCAAGTCCCCAATCGTCCCGCAGGTTTGCCGGGTCCATCGCCAAGCCAGGAGCATTCGCCGCCGCCGTGCCATTGAGCGAATCGCCATCATCGAGGCTCTTTGACCATGTGTAGACGCCGCGCACAGTTAGCCCGTGGTTGAAGCGGCGATTCAAATCCACTTCCAGCGCGTTGTAGGAGCTTGTTCCTTCGGAAAACCAAGTCCACGTATTGGCAAGCGCAGGATTGGCCAGCGGCGAGCCGGGCGTGTAATAGACCGTTCCTGCCGCCAGCGAAGCGGGGCACGGGGCGGCGGGGCAAACCGTAGGCGCCGGTTCATTGGCATCGACGCTCACAATTTCGTGATAGGCGCGCGAACCCGCATAACCCAGGCTGAACACCGTGTTGGGCGTAATCTGCTGCTCCACCTTGAACGTGTAGGCCTCGACCGTGGGCGTATAAAGATTGGGCTGAACGCCGGCCGGCGCTACTTTCGCGCCCGCAGGCAGCGGCGCGCCGGGCGTAATTAAAAGCTGCGAAAGCGGAATGTTTTTGATGCTGAAGGTGGTGTTGAAGGGCGCGTTTTGATCGAGACGGTAGCCCAGCGCATCCTGCAAGTCGTTGTAGAGGCCGAAACCGGCGCGGATCACGGTGTGGGGGCGGGGGCTCCACGCCAGCCCAATACGGGGCTCCGGCAGGAACTTGGCGTTGTTCGCCGTGAAGGCGGAGTTTGCCACGCGCGGCTGGGTCTGAATGACGCCGTTGCTGAAGATGTAATTCGCCGCGCGCCCGTGAGCTTCATTCCAGCCGTTGGTGAATTCGTCGCGGAAGCCCAGCGACATCGTCAGGTTTGGCCGCAGCCTCATCGCGTCCTCGGCGTAGAGCGCCCCTTCGAGCGAGCGCCAGCCGAGCGGGGTGGGCGTGGGGGCCGCCAGAAACGTGGTCACGGTGCCTTGCAGGAAGCTCGTCAGGCTGGAAAACGTAGCCTGTCCCCACTGCGTGAGCGCCAGATTTTCATTGGAGCGCACCTGCTCAAACCACGCCCCCACATTGACCTGGTGCAAACCCCGCGTGAGCGAGAGGCGGTCTTCATAGGTGAAGAGGTTGCGCGCGATGCTGAGGTTATTGCCCGTGTTGCTGCCCGCCTGTGTGATCTGGCTGGTCGAATTCGGAGAGGCGCTGCCCCCAATGACGATGGCCCCAACCGGATGCCCCGCAACAAATGCAGGCGCGTTCACGCCCGGCTCTCCGGTGTAGTCATAACCGGCCCGCGAGAAGCCCACACGCGCCGTATTCACCAGGGTGGGCGAAAAAACATGCGTTTCTTCGAGGCTCGCCACTTGTTCACGCAAGCTTTCAAGATCGGTGCTGAGCGGATTCGCGGTCGGCGTCACATCGGCGCTATCGTCGATGGTATAGACGCCGCTCAGCGAATCTCTTGCCGAAATAATACGATCGAGGCGCGTGGTTCCGAAATCCTCGCGGATGGACTGCCTCGGATTGCTGAACGCCTCCGCGATGCCGCTGCCGAGCTCGGGGCCGTTTTGGACCGGCCACAGCGGGAGCAGCGTCGCCGCCCCTGGCGCCACGCCCACGTTCACCAAAGTTCCATTCGCGCCCGGCAACAATCCGATGCGGGCGTTATCGTCAGGGACCAGGGTGACATCGCTCAGCCCAAGCCGCTGGCGAAATCCTTCGTAGTTGGCGAAGATAAACGTCTTGTTCTTCTGCAGCGGGCCGCCCAGGGAGCTGCCGAACTGGTTGCGGTCAAAAGGCGGAATCTGGCCGTGGTCAAAAAAGTTCCGCGCGTCAAGCGCGCTATTGCGCAAAAATTCAAATGCGGTTCCGTGGAACTGATTGGATCCCGATTGGGTCACAATGGCCACCTGCGCCCCAGGACGCTTGCCGTATTCGGCGCCGTAATTGTCCGTCAGCACGTTGAATTCGCGCACAGCGTCAACGCCGAGCAGCAAGCCGCTGGTCCCGCCGGGCTGCATGTTGATTTCCGCCGCTCCGGTGTATTCAATGCCGTTCAGCAGGAAAAGATTCTCCTGCGGCCGCCGTCCCGAAACGGCAAACATGTTGCCCACAGTCGAATTCGAGACGCCCACGCCGCCCGATTTTTCCCAAGTGTAATTGACGATGCCCGGATCAAGCGTCATCAGCTCGTCGTAGCTGCGCCCGTTCAGCGGCAAATCTTTCACCTGGCGTTCCCCCACCAAGCCCGCAGTTTCAGCCGTGGTGGCCGCCACTTCGGGCGCCTCGCCGGTCACGGCCACTTGCTGCCGCACTTCGCCGAGGAGCAGGGCAAAATCCACTTCCGCGTCCTGCGCCACGGTCAGCGTGATCCCGCGGCGCAGGACGGATTCAAAGCCGCTCTTTTTCGCGGTCACGCTGTACTCGCCCACGGGCAGCGAGACAATGGCGTAGCGTCCATCGCCGTCGGTCGCCGCCGAGCGCGCGAAGCCCGTCTCGGTGTTCGTCGCAGTTACCCGGGCACCCGGCAACGCAGCGCCCGCCTGGTCGCGCGCGATGCCCGAAATTGACGCAAACACCTGGGCGCGAGCCGGCCGCGCCAGCCCCGCAAAATAGAAAAGAGCGCAAACCGTGCCAACCTTAATTCCATTCGAGCGAGTGAACATGACTTCTCCTATAACCTTACGACACGATTATCAAGCTTGCTCCGGCATAGATGGGCGGGCATGGGCTGATCAGGTAGTTCTCGTCGGGATCCCTCACCCGGCTCGCTACGCTCGCCACCCTCTCCCACCGGGAGAGGGTGCCCGACGAAGGAGGGCGGGTGAGGGGAACGGCGCCGGAGCAAGCTTGATAATCATACCTTACGATATAAACCTAATATCGTATCATATAAGTATTAAATAACGCATTTAATCGTATATTTTGTCGTCGGCGCCTGATTCTGTAGCGGCGGCCTCTGGCCGCCGGTCTTTACACTTAAAATCCGGCGGCCCCTTATAGGCTTTACCCGCCGCTACAGCCAATAACCGTCGCCGACTTATGGCGCTCTGTATAAACCTCTGCGGTTTTTTTACCAAACAGAAAATCACGGGGTCGAGTATGATCTAGTGTGGCGCCGCCGTCCCGGCGGCTTTTTGGCGGTAGCGGGTAGCCACGGCACACAAACCGTGCCGTGGCTACCCGCTACCCGCTCTGAGCGAAGCGAAGAGGCTCATGGTAAACTCCGCGAAGGAATGCCGGAGCTACTTGCTACACTAGGCATTCCCGAATCATGGAGGTTCGAGTGAGAGTCAAGCAGACGCAAGCCGTGCAAGTTGGCGAACGAACGAATCCCGCTGGCAAACCCGTCAGCAACAAAATCCTTTTGTCGATTTCCGCCGGGGATTACCGGAAGATACGTCCGCATCTTGAGTTTGTCGATTTGCCGGGACATCTTAACCTTCATGAGCCGCGCGAAAAGCTGGAGTTTGCGTATTTTCTGAATCGCGGCCTGGTCTCCCTGGTGGTTGCGACCCAGGAGGGGAAGGAGGCCGAAGCGGGCGTGGTGGGATGCGAAGGCGTTGTAGGCACGCCGCTCGCGGTAGGCCTTTACAGGAGTCCGCTTCGAGAGGTGGTGCAGATTGGGGGCAACGGCTTCAGGATTTCCGCCAGCGCGCTGCATGACGTTCTTCACACGGCGCCGGACCTGCAGATGAGTTTGAGCCGCTATGCCGTGCTCCAGGGAATGCAAGTGGCGCAGACGGCGGCTTGCAACCGGCTGCACGAGCTTGTGCAGCGGCTGGCGCGCTGGCTGCTTATGGCGCAGGACCGGGTCGATGCCGGCACGCTGTTCCTGACGCACGATTTCCTCGCCACCATGCTTGGGACAGACCGGCCCAGCGTCACCCTCGCCGCTGGCGAGCTACAGAAAAACAAGCAGATTCGGTATAGCCGCGGCGCGGTCGAGATCGTGAACCGCAAGAAACTCGAGACCTCCGCGTGCGAATGTTATCAGGTGATCCAACAGTTAAATGGACAATTAGGACTGAAATAAGTCCCCGCTTGAGTTCGATATCCTACCGACAGTGATTGCTGCCAGCCCTTAAATTTCCTTCCGGCTCTTTTGCGCCACCAAAGGGCTTCTACCATTCACAAACTCACGGTCCTGCTGCGAGAGGGAACCATGCCGCGCGAGGCGCAATTCGGTCTGTTCGTTCAAGACGAGCAGGGAACGCTATGGAGAGGATTTTTCGACGATCTCGATAAAGCCAAGCGGAAGGCTCAAGAGCTTGCCGACCTCGAGGGATTTGAGTTTTTTATTTACGACTTTAAAACCGCCAGCGAAATAGCCCGCTTCTTTCCGCGCCGGCCTAAGCCACGCCCATAAGAAGTAGCGCCGGCATCTTGCCGGCTGTTACACAAGAGGGTAGCCACGGTCAGTGTCGTTCTGGCCGTGGGTTTTTCCGATCGGTAAAAGCAAGTACCGCCGCCGTGGGTGGCGCACACATGCCGTTGTTTGGCATGTGTGCGATCTGAGCAAACTAACGGGTCGCATACATCGCAAACGGCGCGATGTATGCGCCACCCACGGCGCCGGAGGACGCTGTTGTAGCGGCGGCCTCTGGCCGCCGGTCTTTACACTTAAAATCCGGCGGCCCCTTATAGGCTTTACCCGCCGCTACAACTTCACCCAGCACCCATGCAAATTGCCCTCGTTCATTCATCAATCACCACTCACCCATTACAAATCGAAAGGGGTTGTCATGCCAGAAAATGAAAATCATCGCAGCCATACCGGAACCCTCGATCGCCCTTCAGAAACACCCGCGAACGCCGATGCGCAGACGCATATCCCGCCGCGCGCCGTCAGCGAGAAGCGCCGCGCCGCCAATCAGGCCGCGGCCTTGAAATCCACCGGACCCCAAACTCCCGAAGGCAAGCGCCGCGCCGCCTTCAACAGCTTTCAGCACGGCGCCTTTGCCAGCGAAGATCACATCCTGCGCGAGGCGCTCGACCGCGCCGGCTATGACGCCGAAGCTTTCGACGACCGCCGCCAGGAGCTGCTCGACGATTGGCAGCCCGGCGGCGCGCAGCAGCGGCAGGTGATCGGCGACCTCGCCTGGCTCTACTGGCTGCGCGACCGCGCCCGCGTGGCGCTGCTCGAAAAGCAGGCTCGCCGCGCCCACCGTCTCGAGCTCGAGCGCGACTGGCGGCGCTTCAACGCCCGCCACCGCCCGGCGTCCTTCGACCACAGCGATTTCTATCCCGGCGGCGGCGCCACGGCGGACGCCTCGCCTGACAAATTCAAGGTGATGGGGGAATTCCTCGACGACCTCGAATCCATGATCACTCATCGCAAATGGAGCGAGCACGCCGAGGGCCGGTGCGAATACGGCGCTCGCCCGCTGGCCGAATTCGTCTGGGGCAAGACGCCCAATACGGCGCGCGGGCGCGAGTTCCTTCGTCTCTATGATCAGTGCGC
>DASZAE010000023.1:0-14968 GCA_035945515.1 Terriglobia bacterium | reverse complement strand
CCCGGCGATGATGAGGGAAGCGGATAAGATTCTGGACCTCGGACCCGGCGCGGGCGAGCACGGCGGGCGCATCATCTATCAGGGCAGTCTGCAAGGGTTGCTGAAGGATCCTCACTCGTTTACCGGGCGCTACCTTACCGGTGAGATGGCAATCCCGCTGCCCCGCAACCGCCGCGCCCCCGGCAAAGCGTGGCTGCGGATTTCAGGCGCGCGCGAGCACAACCTGAAGTCGATTGACGTGGCAATCCCGCTCGGAACCATGACCTGCGTGAGCGGGGTTTCCGGCTCGGGGAAATCCACCCTGGTGCACGACGTGATCTCGAACGCGCTGCTTGCGCGTCGTGGCGTTGCTGCGCCACAGGCGGCAGTCGATTCGATGGAGGGCGATGCGGCGCTGGCGGACATGGTGCTGGTGGATCAGTCTCCGCTTGGCCGCACGCCGAGATCGAACCCAATCACCTACATCAAGGCGTTCGATGAAATCCGCAGCCTGTTTGCGGGCACGCCGGAGGCGCGCAAACATGGCTACACTCCCGGTTATTTTTCGTTTAATGTTCCCGGTGGCCGCTGCGAAACGTGCCAGGGCGATGGCGTGGTGACGGTGGAAATGCAGTTCCTCGCCGATGTGGAGCTGGTCTGCGAGGAGTGCCGCGGACAGCGGTTCAAATCATCGATTTTGCAGGTGCGCTATCGGGGCAAAAACATTGCCGGCGTTCTGGGCATGACCGTGCATGAGGCGCTTTCGTTTTTCGCCTCCACCCCTCGCATTACCAACAAGCTGCGCGTCCTTGAAGAAGTCGGGTTGGGCTACCTCCGGCTGGGACAATCCGCCACCACTTTGTCGGGAGGCGAAGCGCAGCGCGTGCGATTGGCTGCCCATCTGGCGCAGCAAACCAGCGCAAGAACGCTCTTCATCTTTGACGAGCCGACCACTGGACTGCACTTTGACGACATCAATAAACTTCTTGCCGCTTTCAGGAAATTGATTGACGCCGGCGCCACGGTGCTGATCATCGAGCACAACCTGGATGTGCTCAAGTGCGCCGACTGGCTGATTGACCTCGGACCGGAAGGCGGCGAATCGGGCGGCTACGTTGTGGCGGCAGGTCCGCCGGAAGTGGTCGCGCGCGAGCCCGCCTCGCACACCGGCAGATTCCTGGCGCCATTGTTGGCAAGCCGGCAATAAAACTGCGCTCCGGGGCCATCGCCTGCAAATAAAATCCCTGGGCATGGCAGCTAAATTTCATGTCTTTATTTGCGCGTTTTGTTTATGCCGCGCTCATCCGGCAGGATCGCCGCAGGGCCGGCAGGAGAAGCGTAGAGTCATGCACGCCAGATGCCTCCCCCGCGCCGCATCTCGCAACGGGCCGCCGCGGCGAGACGCTGGCATACTGGTACCTGCGCTGCCAGGGTTACACGATGGTCGCCCGGAATCTGCGGATGCGACCAAGCATGGGGGAACTCGACCTTGTTGGGTGGGACGGACCGGTTCTGGCGTTCATTGAAGTCAAGACGCGCTCCTCTCTCGAAGCCGGCCAGCCCGAAGAGGCCGTCGGCGAACGCCAGCGGTTGCGCATTGCGAAAGCCGCGGAAGCCTACATGCGCCGCCTGAAGCGAAAAGAGTTAAACTATCGGTTCGATATTGTCAGCGTGATTTGGAATGAAACTGAAGGCTTCCGCCTGAGACTGATCAAAAACGCTTTCACTGGTCTCGGCGGGCGCGTGAGCGCGGAAAGGCCGTTGTAGCGGCGGCCAACGGATGATGATAAAAATTGCGCCTTCCATTCTTGCGGCGGATTTTTTGCGTCTGGGCGAGCAGGTTCAAGAGGCCGAAGCGTCAGGCGTCGATCGCATTCAAATTGACGTGATGGACGGCCACTTCGTGCCTGTGATCAGCTTCGGCGCGGGAGTGGTGAGGTCCATTCGCCCCATTACGCGGCTGAAGCTCGAGGCGCATTTGATGGTTCAACCGCCGGAACACTTCATTGACGATATCGCGCAGGCCGGGGCGGACACGATTATTGTCCACCAGGAAGCCACGCCGCACCTCCACCGCGCCATCGAGCAGATTCATGCTTTGGGCAAGCAGGCGGGCGTAGCCATCAATCCGGCTACACCGGCTTCGATGCTGACGGAAGTTCTAGCACTGGTGGAACTCGTTCTGGTCATGACGGTCAATCCGGGATTCGGCGGGCAGGATTTCATCGCTTCAACGCTTCCCAAAATCCGCCAGGTATGCGGGATGATCGAAGAACGCGGGCTTCATTGCGATTTGGAAGTTGACGGTGGCATCAACCTGGAGACGGCTCCCCAGGCGGCCGAAGCTGGAGCGAACGTCATGGTGGCGGGAACGTCGGTTTACGGCCACCGGGCGGGAGTCGCTGGGGGCGTGCAGGAACTGCTTGCGGTTTGTCAGGCTGCGCAGCAGACCAAGCGAAAGCCCGGGCTTATTTAGAAATCGCTCGCCGGCCTGGCGCGGCCTGGAACCTCGGTGATCGCGCCGTACATTTCGGGGCGCCGGTTGGCAATGCGGTCGATTTCATAAACTCCAGGGACCCGCACCACGCGGTTCCGGTCCGCGGCGGCCAGGTCCGCTTCCGCATAGAGAATAGTCTCATCCGTCTCACCTGCCTGTGCCAGCAGCTTGCCTGTGAAATCTGCGATTTGCGAGCGTCCGGCGAAGCGGAAGCCGCGCTCTTCGCCGATGCGGTCGGCGGCAGCCACCACCATGTGATTTTCAAGCGCGCGCACGTTAGTGAGATGCTGGCAGGAATCAGACTCCACGGGCCAATTGGTGGGGATGGCGAGCAATTGAGCGCCATCGAGCTTGAGCGCGCGCGCAGCCTCGGGGAAACTCGCGTCGTAGCAGATGTTGACGCCCAGCCTGCCTTGCGGCGTGGCGAATGCGGCAAGGGGCCGGTCGCCCGGAGTCACGAAACGGTCAACGCCGAGGAACGGCAAATGAATCTTGCGGAAGCTCGTTTCAATGCGGGACGGCGTGATGACCGCGGCGGCGTTGTAGATTTGTTCTCCGCTGCTTTCGAGCAGACCCACGACCACGGTGCATCCAAACTGCTGCGCCAGCCGCGCTATCGCTTGGGTGGAAGGACCAGGAACAGGCTCCGCCAGCAAACGCGCTTCTTCCAGGCTGTTAAAACAATAGCCGGTGAGCGCGCATTCGGGGAAAATGATAATCCCGGCGCCGCTTGCGGCCGCGGCGCGGATGCAATCGAGGATTTTAGCGAGGTTGGCTTCTTTGCCGGCAAAGGCAACGTCCATTTGTACGGCGGCGATTTTCATAGTTTTCTATTGTAGCGCAGGGTTCGTAGTTTAACTCTGCGGCCATGGCCCGATCTGCGGCCTCTAACCGCTGGTCTTTAATATCAAAAACCGGCGGCTGAAGCTTGTAAGGGGGCCGCCACAATGACTCAATAGCAACTTGCCTCCGGATTTTAAACCCCGGGACGGCTCGGCGTTTTTCCGCTTGACATTTTTCCGCCTGGGCTTCATCTTGCAAGTTTCGCCTTATTGCGTGTAACCCTAAGCGGCGGCAGCCGCGCCCCGGATATGATGACGAAGAAGAAAATCCTGATTTGTTTTCATGACAAGTGCTTTGACGGCGCTTCGTCCGCCGCTTTTTTTACGCGATGGTATCGCGCCCAAATGGACCCAGACGCGGAGATTTCTTACGCGGGCCTGATCCATCGCGCCGGCCAGCTTTTTGACGACTCGCTGTTTCGCGGGGACGAAAACATCATTGTCGATTTCAAGTATTCGAGTTCTCCGCGCCTCACCTGGTGGTTTGACCATCACCAGAGCGCCTTCCTCAGCGAGCAGGATGCGGCGCGCTTCCGCAGCGATTCCAGCGGCCGCAAGTTTTACGATCCCGCCTACCGCTCCTGCACCAAGCTCATCGCGAGCATTGCGGAAACGAAATTCGGCTTTCATCCGCCCGACCTGGACGACCTGGTTTATTGGGCGGACGTGATCGACGGCGCTCAGTATGCCGACGCGAAAACGGCCGTCGAGATGAAGGACCCGGCCATGCAGATCACGCTCGTGATCGAGGGGACGGGCGATCCGGGCTTTGGCTCGCGCATCATTCCTCTGCTCGCTTCGCAGCCGCTCAAGGAAATCGCGGCGCTGCCGCACATCCGGGAAGAGTTCGAGAGGCTTCAAATCCAGCATATGAAGTGGATCGAAATCATCCGCGAGCGCGGCGAACTCAAAAACGGCGCGCTCTTCTTTGACGTGACGGATCAAAATCAGGAGGGTTACAATAAGTTCATCCCGTACTATCTGTTTCCGGACTCGGTTTACACCGTGGCGATCAGCCGTTCTCCGAGCCGCATCAAGATCGGGGTGGGCAGCAGCCCGTGGAATCAGGCGACAGATCCGGCGAACCTGGCGAGCATTTGCGAGCGGTTCGGCGGCGGCGGGCACGCCAAAGTAGCAGCAATCTCGCTGCCTCCCGGCGATATGGAAACCGCGCTCAAGGCGTCGCGCGAGATTTTGCGGGAATTGCGCGGCCCTTCCTAAGGGTGCGAAAGAGGATCCACGCTATGCTTTAGACCCATCAGATTTCTGCTATGGGTCGCGCCGCCACCACAACCGCCGGCGGGTTACGAGCATCGGAGTTTCCGGAGCTATCATACGACTTGTCTGGAGGCGCCGTCGTGAAACAAAACTGTTTTCTCTCCAATCCGCAAAGCACAGCGAGTCACAGACTGGCCCGAATCGCATCGCTGAATCTCATCGTCTTTGTAGCGGCTCTTCTTTTTGCGCTGCCTGCGCGAGGTGTATCAACTTCTGCGGCATCATTGCCCGCAGGCACCATCCTTTACATCCGGTTGACGACGCCGGTAAGCACGGCCACATCCAAGGTTCACGCTACGGTCACCGCGCGCGTTGTCCGGCAAGCGTTGGCTGGGAATTCGGTTGTCATCCCGTTGGGCACGGTGCTTGAAGGTGATATCGAAAAGATCGCGAAGAGCACAGATCCGAACACTCCGGCGCTCTTGCTGCTGAAGTTCGGCAAGCTGGAGCTTCCACAGGAAAAGCCGGTGGCGATTTCGTGCCATCTCTCGCAAGTTGAGAACGCCCGCGAGTCGGTGCTGGCGGATGGGTCGATCTTGGGCGTCAAGTCAAGCCAGATGGGATCGACCTATGTGAACGATGCGCTGGGCAAGTTGGAACAGTCTTTGCCCGGCCTCAGTTCGACCATTCAGGACGTTCAAAAGAAACAGGTCGGTGCGCCAGCCGTGGACATCGCTTTCCCAGCGGGAACGGATATGCAGGTGACATTCGATCAGGCGCTTCCGGTTGAGAAAACCTACGCAGCCGCCGTGCCAGAAACCCTGCCGGGCAATCTCGCCACGGCTGTGCACGCCCTGCTTACGGGCGTGCCTCAGCGGTCGGAGACGGCAGACGGCAAGCCGGGCGATCCGCTAAACCTCGTCATCATTGGCAGCCAGCAGCAGATTACCAATGCCTTCGCGCAGGCAGGATGGATCATTCCACACCCCAAGCAGAATCAATCCATCTTGAAGACCGTGCAAGCCGTGATTCAGGATCAGGGTTATGGCGCCGCGCCAATCTCGAATCTATACCTGTTCGCCCGGCCCCAGGACTTGGCTTTTGAAAAAGTGCTCGACACGTTCAATATGCGCCATCACCTTCGCCTGTGGACGTCTACGGCGAAGGCGCCGGATGGCCGCGAAATATGGGTAGGCGCCGCGGTTCACGACACCGGCATTGATATTCACCCAGGCGTAGTCTCGCACGCCACCGATCCCAATCTTGATGAGGAGCGCGCCAAGGTTGGCGCCGACTTGCTCGATACCAGCCTCGTGAGCGTCGAAGCCTTGATTACGCCGCCTCAACCTCTTACCCAGGGACTTACCGGAACCGGCGGCGCCTGGCACACTGACGGCAAGCTGCTGGTCATCGACTTGAAATCGAATTAATCCGGTGGTAGTTGTAGCGGCGGTCCGTGACCACTGATCAAAAAAAAGGGGAGCTGGCGGGCCGCTCCCCTTCTGCATCACAAACTATTTGGTTTAATAGAACCCAGCTAACCGCGAAGGCGTCGTTTTGCCCTTACGGCAAGCCCTAGTCCGAGCAGGCCCAAGCCGAAAAGCGAAAGCGTTGCTGGCTCCGGGGTTGTGCTAGGCGGAGTTAAGCCGATATTGGCAGTCAGCTGAAATACAGCGCCGGTATTCTCCCGGTCCGCATAGAAAACAGTTAATGAGTGGTTGCCCGCGCCGACGTTGAGATTGGTGGGTGACACGCACGATGTCGCGTGAATGCCGCCATTATCGACCACCAAGCTTCCGTCAACATAGACAAATTCGTCATCATCCGAGCAAACGTTAAACGTAATGCTCCCCGCTGAAGCGAGGCTAAAATTTCCCTGAAATTCGGCCGTCAGGAAGGCGGTGCTGTCGTTGCCGTTCTGCCCGAGGATCGTTGTATTTGTATACATATTGTTGTCGATGAAGGGCAGGGTGATCGTCGAAGGGTATACAGGATTATTCAAAACGGTGACGGCCGAGTCGAGCGCCGGACTCCACCACTCGATCTGATGAGTCGTCGGGTCGACATCGTGAAGCGCAGCAAGACCAGCGGCATTGACCACTGGAAAACCATTCGGGCCTAGGGTAGAAAGCAACAAGCCCTGCCCGCCATTGCCACTATTTGTATCGGGGTTGACTTCAGGAAGCTGGAAATAGGACGACGCCAATGAGTCTGCGCGAATCGGCACCCCGGCAAACGATATCGCAATCGCTACAAGCGCGGCTCCCATCAGGAAACGCTTTATAAAGTTCATAAGTCTGCCTCTCATTTCGTCGTTTTTATTAGGATAGGCTTAGAATCGCTGGTTTTAACAAAGCAATTTTTGGGCCAAAACGGCGCATTCTCGGAACTGAAGAAGGCAATTGCTGTGACGATAACCCTATTATTTCCTATTGATTACTATATAGAAGCGGAAGGTCCACAAAATTGTCCTGGAAGTTACAGGTCTTATTCAAAAATAGTTATTCAATCTGTGGTAAGAGATTGCCCAGTTGTGGTAATTGATTTCAGCTTGCGAGGTAGCGCCGCCGTCCCAGCGGCAGATGCTGGAGCACTCGAGCCAGCGACGATGCAGGCAATATCCTTGTGTCACAGCCGGCAAAGCCTGCCCTGAGCGCAGCGAAGGGATGCCAGCGTTACGACTGAAGGAGGGCAAAAGATCCGGTCTGTTTTCTCAAGATTTGGATCGCGCTGCAAAGCGGCTCCCTATTCCAATCTACCGAACATAACCTGTTCCTGTAAATCCATGCTTCTAAATTGCCTTTTTAGTAATCAGCCAAAATCCTTCCGCGACTTGCGGTTTTCACCTGATAGTCTTTTGTCCGGCCCGCGAATAAAGTAGACAAATAGGAACAGGCAAGGGCTGCGGTCTCCGGGCAATGGCGCGGCGCAGTCCCTGTGGTTCACTTGATCCCCGGAGGAAGGGAGTCGTTCCGTCTGCCGGGCTGTTTTACGAAGAGGAAAACATTTCATGTTAAAGCAAAAAGTCGGATTAATAACCATTCTTTGTTTACTTCTCGTTCCAGTAACGATTGCAGCCGATTCTATCACCGTCGGGTTTGACGGCGTTAATTCATCCGATACGTGGTCCTGGGCTGGAGGCGCGGGGAGCACGCTCACCGCGACCGCGAGTTCAGTCACTATTCAACAGACGGGGAAAACAGCCATACCGCTCCCCGGATCCACGTTCATGTTCACCAGTGGGGCCGCTGTCTCCGGTTCCGGGACGCCCGGAAGCCCATTCGTGTGGGGTTCTGGCGGCTCAATTACCATCACCGGGTGCGGAGGCACCTGCTTTACGGGAGACTTTTCCGGAAAGCAGGCGGCCAGCGGGGAGACCGGCGTGAATGGCGCGACAGGCCTCGAATTTGACAGTATCAGCGTCGAGGGGAAGTTTAACCCCGCGATCTATACACTGTTGGGCTTACCCGCTAGCACGCCGTTGACCATTATTGGCAACCAAACCTCCGATTTGGCTTATAACAGCCCCGCAACCTTTGCTGGTGGCGGTAGTGGCTTGGTAGGAGGCGGGACGAATATTGACAACACAACAGCTTCATCCTCCACAACGCCGGAGCCGGCTTCCCTCCTGCTCTTGGGAACTGGCCTGCTTGCGATCGGATTCTTCGTCCGGCACAAGTACTCGGCATAACCTCAAGCGAGGGAAAACCGCTTGCTTCGCCACGAAGGGATCGCGCCTCTTGACCAACCCCTTAGAGCGAAGCTGGCGGTCCCTCATTCCTTCCCAGCTTACCTTATCTGGACACAAGCATATTATTTGAACGCTCCAACAGGTTACTGAAAAATCCGGCTCAGCGCGGTAGCGGCGGCTTTATGGAATCAGCGTTTTAGCCGTAGAACTCCGCGCCACAAAAAGCCTGTCAGATCACTTTAAGATTTTTGAGACAAATGGGATAAACGAGACATTTTGCCGTTCTCCTGAACCGCAGAAATGAAGGCCTGCCGGTTGCTGCCCGCGGCGCACGCGATTTTTTACAAAAAAAGCGAATTTTTCTCTTGACAACGCGAACTTCGCGGAATAGGCTGTGCGTATTTTTAGGTAGTCAGTCAGGTAGTTGGTTAGGGTAGTCAGAACTCAGTTGGCGTTCAAAAATAGCGTTTGAGGCGGGAGGCCGTCGTGTCTCCAGCCCTGGGATTTTTTTGCCCGAAAACGGGCTGTCAGTATTTGCACGCAAAATTCCAGTTGTGGAGGTCCGTCCATGAAACGGCAATTTCCGGCGCATCGCGCCTTTTGGTTGACGTGCGCCTTCCTGGCGATTTTCGGATTTTCGGCAAACATTAGTGGACAGACAATCAGCGGGTCCATCACCGGCACGGTGGAGGACGCGCAAGGCAATGTCATTCCCGGCGCGAACGTAACCGCCATCAATGGCGGCAAGAACACGTCCGCCAAAACCCTGACCGATTCACAGGGACACTTCGTATTTCCCAATCTTCTCCCCGGCCATTACACGGTGGACGTTGAGCGCGCGGGATTCCGCAAACTGGAGAAGGTGGACGTGGTTCTCAACGCCAACACGCCGCTTTCACTAGGCACGCTGACGTTGCAGGTGGGCGAGGCGGTGCAAACGGTCCAGGTGGCCGCGCAGGGCGAGCAACTGCAAACGAACACCGCCGCGCGCGGAGCGAGCGTGGTGGGCACGCAGGTAGAAAACATTGAGATCAATGGCCAATCGCCGCTCTTCCTTCTGCGAACCGTCCCTGGAATTTACACCAATGGGGATTACTCGCAATCCAACGTTAACTTCGGCAGCATTTATGTCAACGGCTCGCGCAGCAATCAAGCGGACGTGACACAAAACGGCGCCGACAACGTGGACACTGGAAGCAACGGGAGCTCGCTGGTCACGGTCAGCATCGATTCGATCCAGGAGTTTAAGGTGCTGACCAGCAACTACGACGCCGAATATGGGCGGGCGGGTGGTGCGCAAATCAGCGAAGTCACGAAAAGCGGCACGCGCGCTTTCCACGGCATGGGCTTTGAGTATTACCGCGACGAAAGCCTGAACGCCAATAGCTGGACCAACAACCGCCAAGGCTTGCCGATCAGCCCTTATCACTATAACGATTACGGCTTCACCATCGGCGGCCCGATTTATATCCCCGGACATTTCAATACGCAGAAGAATAAGCTGTTTTTCTTCTGGAGCAACGAGTGGCAGAAACAACTGGTGCCGCAAGGCCAGCATAACGTCACCGTTCCAACGCAAGCGGAGCGCATGGGAGACTTCTCCCAGAGCGTGGATAAAAACGGCAATTCCGTGCTCATCCGCAATCCTTCTTCCGGTCTCCCCTGCACTTCGTCCGACAAAAGCGGCTGTTTTCCAGGCAACGCCATTCCCAAAACGATGCTCTACCAGCCCGGGCTCGCAATCCTGAATATCTATCCGCTGCCCAACGCGCAGAGCGCCCTGAACAAGGGCTTCAACTTCATCTCGCAGGATTCGGACCAGGAGCCGAGACTCGAAGACCTGGTGCGCATTGACTACAATCTGAACTCCAAATGGAGGCTCTACGGCAGCTACACGCTGAACCACCAGGATGACAACTCTTACTACGGATCATTCGTTCTCAGCTCCAATTTCCCTCTGGTGCGCATCGACGACCATCGCCCCGGCTATCTCTGGAATGTCGACGCCACCACCACCATCAACCCGACCACGGTGAACGAGGTGTCGTTCGCCGTCGGCCACAATCTGATTACCATTGAACCCATTACCGCCGGGGCGCTCTCGCGGACGAAGCTCAACCTCAGCAATCTGCCGACGTTCTACACGCCTCATGGCGACTATATTCCGGCCTTTGCCTTCAACGGCACGAAAATCGCCAACAGTCCGAGCTTCGGCACTTCCGACGCGCCTTTCTTCAATTACAATACAACCATCGAAGCCATCGATAATTTCAGCAAAATCTTGGGCCAGCACTTCGTGAAGACGGGCGTTTACCTGCAACGCAGCCGGAAAAACCAGACTTCGTTCGCGGCCGCCAATGGAAGTTATGACTTCGGCGACAACGCCAGCAACCCGCTCGATAGCGGATTTGGCTTTTCCAACGCCGCGCTCGGAATTTTCAATTCCTTTAGCCAGGCTTCCCAGTACGCGACGGGCGCCTACCGCTATACCAACTTTGAATTTTACGGGCAAGACACGTGGAAAATATCCCCGCGCCTGACGCTTGATTACGGACTCCGCTTCTCCTACATCCAGCCGCAATACGACGCTTCGCTGCTGACCTCCAATTTTCTGCCCGAGAAATGGAATCCCGCCAACGCGCCCCTACTCTTCCAGCCCGGACTCAACGCCCAGGGCCAACGCGTGGCGGTCGACCCGCAGAACGGCCAAACGCTGCCCGCGGTTCACATCGGCAATCTGGTGCCGGGCACCGGTGACACGCTGAATGGAATCTTTCAGGCGGGCCACGGCATCAGCAAATACCTGATCGATAGCAAGGGGCTTCTGCCCGCGCCGCGGATCGGCGTGACCTACGACATCACCGGGCATCAAAACCTGATCTTCCGCGCGGGTTACGGCATCTTCTATGACCGCTACCAGGGCAACGAAATCTTCGACGAAATCACCAACCCGCCCACCACGTTCGCGCCCTCAACCAATTACGGGCTGGTGCAGGATATCAGCACCAACAGCGCCTTTGTCGCGCCCAGCACCCTCAGCGCGCTGAACCCCGATGGAAATATCCCAACGGTGTACAATTACAGCGCCGGCATCGAAGCGAAGCTGCCCTGGGCCACCGATCTTGATGTTTCTTACGTGGGATCGTCTTCGCACCACCTGATTGTGCGCAAGAATCTGAACGCGATTCCCTACGGCACTACGTTCCTACCTCAGAACCAAGATCCCACTAAGGTCAAGCTAAATCCTGGGGCGCCCCTCGGCTCAGACGCCTTGGACTCAGAATTTGTCGTGCCTTTTCCAGGCTATGGGGATTCTATCAACACCAAAGAGTTCGCGGGAAACGCGAATTACAATTCGCTGCAAGTGGGCCTGAACAGGCGCTTCGCGCGCGGGCTTTTCCTGGGCGTGGCATATACGTGGAGCAAGTGTATGGATACGGACGATTCGGACGGCAATTTTATCCGAATCGACCAGTACACGCACGTGGCCTACTACGGTCCCTGCGGGTTCAATGTGACCAACAACTTTGCGGTGAACTACGTTTATGCGCTCCCCAATATCCCCTCAAGCTTCGGTAGTTTCAATAACGTCGCAACGCGCGCGGTTCTGAATCACTGGCAGATTTCAGGGTTTACCAACTTTTTAAGCGGTAATCCCATCGATCCCGGCGTCAGCATTGGCGGCGGCATCGGCAACCAGAACATCACCGGCTCCTATACCGAGCCGGACCGCCTGCTGTGCGTGGGCAACATTTACGGCGGCACAACCAGCAGCCCGTATAACCGGATTAACCCGGCGGCTTTTGCCGAGCCTGTCGTGGGCAGCATTGGGCTCGGTTGCTCAAGGAACCTGATTACCGGGCCTGGGATTAATGATTGGGATATGTCGCTGCAAAAGACTATCCCCATCACCGAGCGCGCGCAGTTTCAGATTCGCGTGGAAGCGTTCAATGTGTTCAACCACACGCAGTTCAGCGGCTATGAGAGCACGATCAATTACGCTGGTCTCAATAATCCCGCGATTGGCAATTTGCCCTACAACGCGAGCGGCCAGTTGACCAATCTCTTTGGCTTTGGCGCGATCAGCGGAGCGCGCTCGCCGCGAATCCTTATGCTTGTGGCGAAGTTTGTGTTCTGAGGGGGCATCTACTGATGGGCATACTGCGCGCGAGCAAGGCGTTCGAGCAGTATGAGAAGCTTTTCCCTGGGAACCGGCTGGTGACCGAAGCGGATGGCGTTATAGAGTTGCGTGAATTCGGCCACGCAGGGGCCGAGAGAGGATGTCGCAACCGATTGCGCGAATTCGCACGGCGTTTGTGAAGGCAGACGTTGGAATCCCCTGCGGCGCAGGATTCGCTGAAATTGTTGGTAAGTCGAGGCGGCGTCCCGCTGGGTAACAGCACGGCGGCGGAACCTGAATCCCAAGCCGTAGCGGAACCTCAGTTCCTCGATCCACTCGCGCCGGTCATACGCTCCGTAAGCGGCGGCGATTAAAACAGCCAGCATCACGAGCAGAAGCTTGTGGGTAGTGAGGTATTTCGCCGCTCCCTGTCCTGATGCCACGGCGCGCGAGCCCAGCCCTCTGAGCCAGCGGCGCGCCTCGCGGCGTGCGCGATGCGAACCTTGATCCACCCTCAGACCCAGCAGAGCTTGATGCTGGAAGTCATAATTGATCACCCATTCGTTCCAGAACAGACCGAACGCATCAAGGTAGTCATCTAGTCCACTCCAGCCGCTGGCGAGTTCCTCATTCGAAGCGGGCGTGGGGTCAAAGGGCACCCAGCCATACCCTGGGAAGTAAACTTCCACCCAGCTATGCGCGTCGCGGGCGCGCACAATAAAGTCTCCACCCACGCGGTTGTATTCTCCAGTCTGAAAGCCATTGACGACGCGGGCTGGGATGCGCAGCGTGCGCATCATCACGGTCATCGCCGCGGCGAAATACGCGCAGTAACCTTGGCGAGAAACAAACAAAAAGCTGCCCACGGGGTCTGAAGGCTCGATGGAGGGCGGGTCGAGCGTGTAGCCGAAGTTCTGGCGCAGGTACGTCTGCACCGCGAGCGCACGGTCGTAATTATTCGACGCCACGCGCGTGATTTGCAATGCCAGGGCGCCGATGCGCGAGTCTAAATTCGGCAGGCCCAGGTAGCGGCTCCGAACCAAGGCGGGCGGCTCAGCCGAATCGCGGCGCAGTTCTGCCGCGGAAGGCAAGCCCGCGTTTGAAACCACGGTGTATTCAACTGGCGATTCGTCCGCTCGCAAGTTGTGCAGGGACCCGGTCTCATCCAAGCCGATGGCGCTGAATCGTCCGGAGATTTCTACGGGCTGAGCGGCAGCGAAAAGAACGTTCGTGGGAAGGCTGGAAAGCAGCACTTGGTAGCGCAGGATATGATGCGGGCGGCGCGCCGACCCCGCCGCAGGCGGCAGCAGGAAGTGCCCCGGCCAGGACGGCGCGATCCCGGTATAGGCGGCGGTTTCGTTGTACCACGAGTGGCCGGTGAAATGCGCAAGGCCAATGCCGCGCCAGTAGATTCCCATGAAATCGCGCGGGTTTCCCTGCGGCTTGACGCGCATCACCACCAAGTTTGATCTCTTGATCCTTCCGATTTCACCCAGGCTGACGCTTTCCGAAAATCCGGTCACATTCGGCGCCTGCATCGCCAGGTTTCCAAAATACGACGCGTGATAGCGGGGAATAATGAAAAACAACACCGCTCCCAAAACAGCAATGCCCAGCGCCAGCTCAAGGGTGGTAAGCAGGAGCGAATTTTCCACCGCCACGCGATTGCGCTCGGTCTCGGCGTGCGGGCCGCGGGGCGGCTGCTCCGCCTTCTCGATGCCGCGCTTGATGTCGTAGCTGATGAACATTGAGATGGCAAAGAGCACATAGAGCGCGAGGCCCGCCATGTAGCCAGCGCCCACGGTCAAAACGGCGGCGACCAGCATCATCAGAAATGAAAGCGCGGCCATGTATCCGTAATCCCGGTAGCGCCGCGCGGAGAGAATCTTGATCACCGTGATGAATAAGATCAAGCGCACGGTGGCGGGCAACAAGCGCATCGCAGGACCGCCGCTCCCAAGAAAGATGAGATCGCATAGGAAGAAGACCAGATAGGCCAATGACAGGCGCGTGACCGTGCGCGGTTGAAGGCGGTAGCCTGACTCCCCGCGCGCGTAGCTCCAGAGCTTAACGCCCAGCGCGGCGGAAAAAAGCAGAATGGAGATTGTGTCCAGCTTCCCGGTGGAAGCCAGCGTCAGAAAGGCCGTGCCCAGCATTAACAGCAGCGATATCTCGAAATACCGCTGCACGCTGATATGCTTTTGCTGCCTTTCGGCAACACTCGACCGGGATTGAACGATTTCCGGCATGATTATCTTGTCCGTGTCACCGCAACGCGGCGGAACATGCCGTGGGTGGAAACCCACAGAACGCGAACCGCGCCTATCCCCGGCAACCCCACAGGGGTTGAATTGTGCCACATGGGTACATCGGGCCAGCCATCGTGACTATAACCTTTCTCTTGAGCTTTTACCGTACATTCGATCAAGCGAATCAACCAGTTTAAAAGGAAAGCTAGGGATAACCTCTTCGGTGATCAGTGCAGCCAGCGCGCGAACAAATCCCTCCCCAGCGAGGTATAGGAGAAGGAGGGACAAAGGTTCAAAAAGAAAGTATTGCGCGCTAAGAACCAAGCCGAAATATAGTTGAGTTCCCACATTCGTGTGGGATATAGAGCCGTG
>DASZAE010000022.1:0-3495 GCA_035945515.1 Terriglobia bacterium | reverse complement strand
GTTTTACTTGGAGTTTTCATCGAGCCCTACATTTTTGCATTCTCCAAGATTCAAACTCGGGTTGCTCCCTTCTTCGTCTTGGGCATTGTGCTCATCTGGGGAGGCATGCTGCTTCGAATATGGTCAATTTCGACATTAGGACGATTCTTCAAAACAACAGTAGTCATTCAGTCAGACCACAATCTTATTCAACGCGGTCCGTACAGATATTTACGCAACCCCTCGTACACGGGAATACTTATCACTCTGATTGGGCTTGGACTAGGTGTTGGAAACTGGTTGAGCATTGTCTCACTCTTTTTCGCAGGATTGATTGGTCTGGGAAGGCGTATTCATATCGAGGAAGAAGCACTCTGCAAGCGTTTTGGAGAGGAACATGACGAATACCGCAAGAGAACATGGGCGGTAATTCCATTTGTCTGGTGAAAATCTTGTCCAACTCGCGTTTCACTTCCGCGATGGAAGAATGTTCGGAACCTAAGAAACGCGGCCACTCCAGGCGCGTGGGTATTCCGAGACATGCCGGAGAATCAGCGACATCATCCAAATCCAACCTAAGATTCGAGCAGTCTTTCACAACGAGCGCCGACCAGCAAAAGAATCTTCATAATCGTGATTGAAATCGGTGATCAAAATTAAAAGGAGCTCTATGCGATGCCTGTGTCTCTTGCTTGTCTTGCTCATACCAATGGCCGCCCGGGCGCAGAACGGAGCGGAGGTCTACAAGACGCGCTGCGCGAGCTGTCACAACTCCGGCGTGGCGCGAGCGCCTTCTGAAAGCGCCCTGCGGTCCATGAACCTGATGCGCGTGTTGGCGGCGCTGCAAACCGGCGTGATGAAAAGCGTGGGCGATACGCTAACGCCGCAAGAGCGTTACGCCGTGGCGCTTTACCTTAGCTCCGCGGCGCCCAAAGCCGCTCCGCTGCCGGTATCGGGATTCTGCGGCGGAGGCGGGCCGCCGTTCCACTATTCATCGTCTGGGGCGGCGTGGAGGGGATGGAGTATAGGAACCGCCAACACTCGCTTTCAGAATTCCGCGGCTGCCGGGATCGCCGAAGAAGACGTTCCCAAGCTGAAATTGAAATGGGCTTTTGCGTTGGGGAATGAAACAAACGCCCGCTCGCAGCCGGCCGTGGATGGCGGCCGGATTTTCCTGGGCACGGAGACCGGCGTGGTCTATTCGCTGAACGCGCAGACAGGCTGCATTTACTGGAGCTCGAAAATCGACGGAGCTATTCGATCTGCTCTGGCGATCGGGCCAGCGGGACATGGCAGGCGCGCCGCAGTCTATTTCGGCGCGGGACGGAACGCCTACGCCCTAGATGCCGCCACTGGCAAACAGCTTTGGAAGGTTCCCATTGCGAAACATTTTGCGGCGATCATCACCGCGGCGCCGCTGCTTCATCGCGGTGTGCTGTACTTCGGCGTGTCGTCGTTCGAGGAAGCACTTCCACCATTACCGACCTACCCATGCTGCACTTTCAGGGGCAGCGTCGTGGCGGTAAAGGCCAGCACGGGCAAGATGCTGTGGCGCGCGCACACAATTCCTGAAACTCCGCAGCCCACGGAGAAAAACAAAGCCGGCGCGCAGATGTACGGGCCTTCTGGAGCGGCAGTGTGGTCGACACCCGCTTTCGATGAGAAACGGCAAGCGGTGTACATCGCCACCGGGGATGATTATTCGCATCCGACCACGAAGACCAGCGATGCGGTTCTGGCTTTCGACGCGAAGACCGGCAAACTTTTGTGGTCGCAGCAGGCCACTCCGGGCGATGTCTTCAACAACGCCTGCTCGATTCCAGGCAGCGCCAACTGCCCACCACCTGCGGGGCACGACTTTGACTTCGGCCAACCTCCAATCCTGGTGTCTCTGCCCGGCGGGCACAGAGAACTCGTGCTGGCCCAGAAGTCTGGCATGGCGTATGCGCTCGATCCCGATAAGGATGGCGCGGTGCTGTGGTATATGCGCATCGGGCCGGGCGGGCCGCTGGGAGGGTCGATGTGGGGATCGGCAGCCGATGGCCGGAACTTGTACGTTGCCGAGTCCGATTTAGGATTCAAAGGGATCGTGCCGGACAAAACCACGGCGCAGGGATACCGGCTGTTGACTAATCCAAACCAGGGCGGCGGGCTTTTCGCGCTGGATCTGAGGACAGGCGAGAAAGTCTGGGACGCCGCGCCTGCGAATGATTGCGGCGTCCGCGCGGCGTGCAGCCCCGCGCAATCGCAGGCCGTCAGCGTGATTCCCGGCGTGGTATTTTCCGGGTCGCTCGATGGGCACATTCGCGCCTACTCGACGGCGGACGGAAAAGCCTTGTGGGATTACGATACGGAGCGCGAATTCACAACGGTGGATGGGTGGCCCGGGCATGGAGGATCGTTGGATGGGCCGGGGCCAGTGATCGCCGGTGGAATGCTATACGTCACCTCAGGATATGCGCAGTTCGGCGGCATGCCGGGAAATGTTCTCTTGGCGTTTTCGGTGGACGCGCACTGACGCGAGACGCCCAGCCGGTCCTGTGGCTTAGCTGAACGATGCCACTCCAAGCACATGGAACTATGATGTGTGGCGGAACAATGCTGTCCCAAGCGAGTAGCGAATAGCGCGGACTTCTGCTTTTGAGGTCCGCAGGTCTTCTCTCCATGTTCCCGGCATTGTGTTCTAGCGTGACGAGTCAATGATTCCCTAACAAATTCGCATCGCGCTACGATGTATTTACATGTCAGCTCAATTCTGATACGATGCGCGACGCACATGTCTTAGAGGGCAAGTGAAGCGAGGCTACGAATTTGCGCAGATATTTCATATATAATATTGTGATTCTTACGTGTTTTCTTGCGATTGGAGCATTTGCACTTGCCCAGCAGCCGGCCACGAATCCTGCTGCGCAGTCACCGGCCGCCGCCCAAGGTCGCAGGGCCTTCCATCGCCCTCCGGCTTACCCGCCGCATGCGCCTTCTCCTCCGGCGGAAGTTGCTCAGGGAAAGCAACTGTTTGAAGCCAACTGCAGTTTTTGCCATGGCTCAGATGCCCGAGGCGGAGAGACGGGGCCGAACTTGGTCCGGGCCCAAGTGGTCCTGGACGACCAGCATGGCGAGCTCATCACGCCCATCGTCCGGAACGGCATTCCCGACAAAGGCATGCCCAAGTTCGATTTGAACGCTGGCGACATTGCCGCCATCGCCGCTTTCCTGCACAGCCAGTCGCTGGGCAATCGTGGCGCTCCGAGCCAGCTTGATATCCTGGTGGGCAATGCGGCGGACGGGCAGGCATACTTCAACGGGCATTGCACATCATGCCATTCCATCACCGGCGATCTCGCCGGCATCGGGGCGAAGTACGATCCCAAAGCATTGCAGAATCTGATTGTATCGGGCGGAGCGGGCCGGTCGGGTTTTCGCCGCCCAGGCGCAGTGCCATCGAATGTCCCGCCCACCACGGTCACCGTGACGCTGCCTTCGGGCAAGACCGTAACCGGCAAGCTCGATCAGCTT
>DASZAE010000021.1:0-8632 GCA_035945515.1 Terriglobia bacterium | reverse complement strand
CGTCACCAGGCTGGAGAGATGTACTTTGGTAGTGCTCATGGGGTATCTCCTTCCTCCTGCCCTCGACCGGCAGGTTGTAATTACCGGAGATACCCTTTTTCTTTCTCTACCGCAATCTTCAACACGAAATGTTACAGTCCCCAGAATACGTCGCCGCGTTCGGGATTGTGGAATTGCGGCAGGTACTCTCTCGCTGGGTCGTAAATAATGGCGGTCTCGTCGCGCTGCTCGATCTGAATGAGAAGCTGGCGGATCAACGAAGACTTGCCGGTCCCGGTACCCCCGATGATGAGGAAGTGTTCCCACTCGTGGCGGCGGGCGACGCGCACCATCATCCGCTCGACAGGGTCTATGAAGAGCCGTTCCCAGAGGCTTGGGGGATTGGTGGTCTTCCACCCGACGCCGGTGTAGTTTCTGCCGTGCCGATGAAACTTGCTGCGGGTTGAGATATTGGCACCTTTTAGGGCCCGGCTGCGCCGTTCGCTTCCGGGTTTCGGCGGCATCTTTGCGAATGGCGAAAGGCAGCATGACGGCCAGGGCAAGCAAAGTGAGGTACCGGCGCTTCTAAAGAGTTGCCAAAGTGACTTTCCGTGATAAAACCAACGGTTGAGCCAGGCGTGAAGCGATTGGTCATCAAACCTCATTGATCGCCATTCGAGCCGCTTAGCTGAATCGTGAATGGCGACATCCGGCAGCGCGAAGGCCACGGTTTTGGGCGAAGCGCCAGGAGGCGGTAGTATCGGGACAACTTCACGGTCAAGCGCCATCCGGGTCTCGTGCGGGTAAATGATGAACAGGGTTATCAACGAGTGGGACTGACGCAGGTAGGGGTTCCGGGAATGGACAAGATGGGCCGTGCGGAAGTATGCCGGGAAGTAGAAGTGCTCGAGCGGCGTCCATTGGATTTTGTACTGATACGCGAACATGGCGGCTCTGCAGCCAAGGGCAAAAAGAATCGCCATCATCACAAACACCGGTCTGTGCCTGGGCCAATGGCGCTCACTGTCTGGGCGATCGGTGTGACCTGGATTTTGCGAGTTCATAGGGGCTACCTCTTGCTTCCCGCGCTCTGCCCTGAAGCCGTGTCAAGACGGCCGCTTTGAAACTGCGTGTAGGCGTATCTCAGTAGTTCAGCGGCTTCTTTGTACTTCGCGCTGTGAGCTGCATCAACGACGGCTTGGGCTTTTTGCTGGCTGAGCTTGCCATCGTGTCCGAGAGCGCAGAGCAAGTCGATGAGAATGGACTGTGTTGCGCTAAGCTCTGCCATGATTGCGTATTCGCCAGGGTGAGTACCCCGTGGCTGGATTGCTTCGAGAACCTTGTCGCGGCACCACTCCGCTGGACATTTGCGGTCGTGCACCGCGATCAGCCGAAGCTTCTGGAAATCCGCCTCGGTGAATTTCGACGTAACGCTCTTAGTTAGCTTTTGTGAGTCGCTCATAAGCCCTGTGAGTTTTCTAAGTTCCTGCAGGATAATGCGTTGCCGTAGGGAACCCAAAGTTTCCCGCGAGAACCCGGCCTGCCGTAACGCCCTCGTTTTCAAAGGCTTTCCTCGGGAATCCGAAGGATTCCCTGCAGCACCCTTCCCAGGGGTGGCGTGTCAGGATCCGGCGAAGCCAGGACCCTCCGTTTGCTGCTGCGAAGCAGCGTTTTGGGCATCGCAGATACTCGCCACAGTCGCTCAGCGTGTGCATCACACCTTGGGCTCACTCGGTAATACTCGCCGCGTCCGCGGCGACCACAAGCGACGGCGCTGTCGCGCCGGAGACAACTTTCGATGGGTAGTGCATCGTGCCGTTACGCCGGGGCTTCTTCTCAATCGCAATATCTGGATGTGTTTTGAGCCAAGCCTTGTATTGCGTGTCCGGCTTGTAGACCCGATCGAGGCTTTCCGAAATGATGTGCGAAAGATTTCTGGTTCCGATAAACGCGCCGTACCGCCGGAGCGCGGCGAGTTTCTCTTCCTCAAATCGGACGCCAATCGTGATCTTCTTTGATGGCGCGGGCGGTGGTTGAATGATGGGCATCGGTGTTCTCCTGTTTTGGTTCAATTAAATGCTTCGTCCTCGCGGAAATAAGTGATCGTGAGTCCCAACGGGTTGATTGGGATCAACTGGTTTGGCACGTTCTGGCGAAACTCAAAGACAAAACTCGCGGTGCAAAGCGTTTTCTTCAGAACCGAGTGATCCACGGGCGAATATTCGATCTTGTAGAAGTCCACGCTCGCCCTGTACGGAGATTTAATCATCGGCTCGATGGCAACTTGTTGTACGTCAATATCGACTTCCGGCGCTGAAGGGTTGTCGAGGAAGGTTTCGATAACTTTGTTCTTCTGGTCGGCGGCCATGATGTCGTTGGCGAGCTTGCCGTCAAGAAAGTACATAGCCTTGGTGAAGTCGTTGTTGATGGTGTAGCGGTTGCGCCGGTAGTAGAGCTCGCAGAATTGCGTGAGGAAGTATCTGGCCTCTTTCGCCTCAGGCTTGTAAGCAAACGAATCGTACCTGAGGGCCTGGGCGCGGCCAAGCTCGTCGATGCGGATAACGAGCGGCCTGAAGTTACGGAATGTGTGGATGGTTTTCACGTTCAGCACGACAAGGCCGGCAACGGTGAGTGCGAGCAGTGTGACGGCGATCTTGAGATAAGAGCCAGTGACCAGAGCTTCGCCGTACTGGTCCATGTAGAGTTGCTTCGCTTCGTTGGTGCTGCGTTCCGTCGCCATTCTTCTGTCCTATGACCTTAACGGGTTCCCGAAGCTGAAAATACTGGCCGAAGATCCCCCGCCTGAACCGCTGAAGATGTGGCTCGTGAGCATCGGGACCTTAATGAGCGCGTAGACTGAGGCTATGATGACGATGAACAGAGGCGCGACGAGCGCGCCCTAGTCGCTCACAGGGATCGGCCTTCCGTTCTGAAGGCTCATGAATGCGGTCAAAGTGTTCCCAATGATGAAAACCACGGCGGCTGCCACAACCTGGTAGAAGGCGTATTGGATGAAACACTTAAGCCATCCCCAAAACAGCCAGTCAAGATGCGGCACGATAAAAAACGGAATGAAAATCGGCCCAAGCAGGACGCATACCGCCGTGGCAATGATCCCGAAAGCCACCACAATCATGGCGACTGCCTGCGCCAGCGCGAGCAGAAGAATGATTGCCCAGTAGTCAAAATAGACAGCGATGTTGAGAGTTGCTCCCGGCGTTTCAACCGTCCCCTCGAACGCGGAAATCTTTGTTGTAATGGTGTCAAGCATGTTGTTGGAGATGGTCGTTGAAAGAGATTGCGCTTCGTCGGTGATCAGGTGGTGGAAATCGGTTCCAATGCCGGGGATCGGCGAATTGTAATAGTTGATCATTCCGAATCCGAAGCTGATCATGAGAACGAGGCTGGCGAATCTGGAGAAGTGCATTCCAGCCAGAAAATCACCCGCTTCAAGGGCGGTTTTGAGACCGAACCAGGCGAGCATGATCGTGGCAAGCCCGATGAACAGATCGCGGCCCATGCTCACGAACATGCCAGTGTTCGTACTCAGCATGTTCGTGATCGCCTGGAAGGCCCAATTGAAGTAGTTCGGCGTGGAAAACATTGGGGTCGCCCCTGATCCGATGCGCTTGCCGCACTATGGCAGCCGGTAGCTTTGAAGGGTTGAACCGAGACCGGCGGTAACCTGATTGATTTCTCTGACCATGTTGTTCCGCTGGTATATGTCGGTGTTAATTGCGGTCGCTGTGGCGTCCCGCTCCCGCTTTGACTGAATAACCTGTTGCTCTAGTGTAGCGAGCTTGAGGTTGTTAGAGTCCTGAACGCTGCGGAGCATGAGGACGTTCGACGCATTGATCTTGTTGAGGACTCCAACCTCGGTGTTGAGCGAAGGGTTGTTTGAGAAAGAATCGTTTTCGAGATTGGCGACTTGATTTTGGACCGCGCCAGAATCGGCGCGAATATTGCCAATCGTGGCCATTGAATTGGTGTTTGCGCCGTCAGCAAGCTCGACCGTCGCGTAAGCCGCGGTAGCCCTTTGGAGTTCTTGAGGCGACATCGCGGCCATCTCGGCGGGGCTGTATTTCTGAAGGGCGGTGGTGGCTTTCTGATATCCCGCGAGCATCGTCGGAAGGCTTCCCGTGTTGACGCCATTCACCCAGGTTCGAGTGTTCTGGTAAGCGTCGGGGACGGTCGAGAGATTACGCCACCGCGAGAAATATGCCTTGTAGCGGGCCGGCATATTCTTGATGCTCCTGGCCATTTGGACAGCCAGGTTGTACTGATTGAGGACCTGCTGATAGGTTTGCTGAAGCTGGGCGAACTGCATCCGGAGTTGGTAATAGCGGAGCACGGCGTTGTGGAAGTTTGTCGGATCGTAAACAATGCCGCCGAAGAACTGAGCGCGGCCGGTGCCCGGTAGGAGCATGAGCGCCAGCGCGACCATCGGGAGAATCCTCTTCATGGTGTCTTACCTCCAAATGAGATAAAAAGACTTGGCAGACTCGGGAACGCACTGCGACCTGCGCAGCCAGCCGTATCGAATTGCGGACGCCAAAATTCGACTCCGTCGGTGTTACGTTTTGAGACCACCTTGTAATGGCCACAAGGTAGGTCTTTGCCAGCGACGCCGGCGGCCTTCTCTTTTGCTCTGGAATTCTCAAGGTCCGCATTGAGCTGATCCGCCCGAGTTTGCGCCTCGGCGCGCGTGACGTAATAGCCCGGCGGAATAAATTCTTGTTCCGCCTGCTTCTTCTTCGAGTGGCAAGCCGCAACTGTAAGCACGGCAAGAGCAATCACGAACGTACGAGTCAAAGTCATGGTCTTTTCCTCCTCAAAAGTCTGACAGCAACGTGTGCTGATTATAGTCAGGGAGGAGGAGATCATTCGAGAGATAAACCTTCACCTTCTTGCCTTCACGAATCGTGATCGTGGGCATGAGGTTCAAAAAGCGATCCATAATGCGCTCGCCGGTCATCGCCATCGTTTCGCCAAAGCCGATGCGGGCCTGGTCAATGGCCGAGCCGGTGAAGACGTTCCCGGTTCCGGCTTCTGCAACGCCGCACAATAGTCCCACAGCGAGCGATGCCCCGAAGATTTTCATGTAATGGTTGTTCACCTTGTCGTGAAGCGCGGTCGCACCAAGCTGATCCAGGCCCTTGAACTGGTCGAGGTTGACGGAATAGCCGTCCGGCATGATGAGCCGGTGAAAGAACACGGCGAGCCGCTGCTGGCCGAAGGCGTTCACCTTGTCGGCCTCGCCGAGGACCTTCGTGCCGGCCGGGATCAGGACATGCTGCCGGTCGTGAGAATAAACGTGATGGGTGACGAGGCAGTTAACGGGGCCAGCGAAGCTGCCGTTCAGCCGGTTCATGAGGACGGTGTCGATGACCGTTCCTTCAAAAAGCACGTACTTCTTGCCAGTGGCGGAATTAAACTCGCCCGGTTCGGCCACATCGGGATTCACAGGCTTGGTCTCCGGTTTCGCCACTTTCCGGCCTACGCGAGGCTCCGATTGTTCCGCGGATGCGACTTCCTGCGGCGATTTTGGCGGCTGCATCCAAGGCATTGGGGGCCCCATAGCCGCGAGCGCCTCAGCGTCCCGCAGCGCCCGTGCTTGCGAGACAGAGGTTGGGGCAGCCGGCACAGATGCAGCCCCATCAAGCCCCGAGTCAGTAGGCGAGCCAGCGAGCTTCTCCGCCGCTTCGCCCTTGCAATATGTCAGGGCGACGTTCGAGGCAAAGAGCGAAAGATACGTGCGCTTCTTTTGCTCGGCCTTGACTGGATCGGTCTGTGGAGCCAATGCGGGTTGCTACGGCTGAGCGTAGTATTGCGAACCAGCGGGAGACTGGTCGGCGCCCGAAGGATAAACCGCTGTCTGGCCAGGTTCGGTCGTATAAGGACTGTAAGTCCCGGCTCCAGCGCCATTGGGGACACCGTTGAACGATCCCTCTGGCAACAGCACAGGCTGCCGGATTGCCTGTTGCTGCTCCGCCTGAATCGCCTTCTTGAAATCCTGCACCTTGGCCGTATCAGTCGGAGTGACCGGCGGAGGCGGCGGTGTCGTGGAAGAGAGCGATGGAGCCTGCACTTTTTTGCCGCCCGTCAGCCACATGTGAGAATCATCAGCACCGCAACACCGATGATGACCAGAGACTGGGTGTTCTTCGGGATCACGCCTTTCGGTTTCGGCGCTTTATCCTCAATCGTGTACGGCGGGTTCAGAACTTTCTCAGGATTCTCAGCCATTGCTGGTACTCCGTTGGTGCGGTGCCGCAGGCCTTCGCGAACGACTGGCTGGCTCTCGCCGGTTTGCCAACCGATTCAAAAACGTTTTGGCTTTATCCAGCTTCTTGCTGGCGATCAGGATGTGGTCCACGATCTCCCGCTCGATCCAATCCCACGTGGGCGATTCCCACTTTTCGGCACTCATCACGAGGCACCTCCGTCCTGCTCGCGGCGTCTGAAGCTCACCTTCTGCTTGCCGATCACGAGGTACCCCCTATTCACGATCTCCGGGACAATGTAGACGCCGTTCTCAAAATCGAAATTCACCAGGTCAGGCTTGCCGTCTTTGAGCTCGTAGATTGCGGGCTTCTCCTGCGCAGTGGACTTGATGTACGTGAATCTGTCGTCGTGGTAGATCGCGGTGACGGAAAACGGGGGCCGCGTCGCCTTGGACTTGTACTCATAGTCGAACCGGAGCCTTGCTGGATACTGGTCGCGGTAAGCGATGACTTCTTGCTTGGCGCACGCGTGCGCCTGTTCAATCGCCTCCGCTGTCTGTGCCTGGGCCACTTCAGCTTCCTGCTTGTATGCCTCCACCTCGGATGCCCGCACGTAGTTTGCCTGTCCGCCCACGGCGGCAATGGTCGATTCATCCTTCGGAACCACGAACAGCGGGACTGAGGTTTACCCCGTGAAAGAAGACCCGGTTAGTCCCCCGTTGTGGGTTGCTGCTGCGCAGAAAATTCAGGATCGCGAACTGCGGCAAACCGTTGTCCAGGCCGCACAGCGAAACTGGCCGCGGATGGTAGCATATTCGAAAGCCCAGCTTGAGGGCGCGGTGGACCCGGCCATGGTCCTCGACGGGGTAGTTGACGCCGCGCTCGAAGCAAATCGCAAAAAGCAAATCCGCGACTTTGGGCCGTATCTGTTCAAGGCATTCGTGCGGAGGGCGAAGCTCCTGCTGCAGCGCGGTCAGCGTGTGGAGTATCTCGACCCGGAAGACTTGGCCGCGCTGAACTCTGCTTCAGACGCAAGCTTTGTTGAGAATCTTGAGCATCACATCCAGCTTGAGGAAGCCGTAAGCATGATGGACGAGGGCACGCGGGCAATTTACTCGATGCGTGTTCAAGGGCTGAGCCTCAGGCAAATCGGCGCGAGGCTTGGCATGAGCGAGGATGCCGTGCGGAAGGATTTTGCGCGCGGCGGTATCGAGCGGGTAAAGAGGCGTATCGCAGAAGGCCCCAAGAATGATCCGAATCGCTGAAGCCTGACGACCACGTTGAATAATCATCCCCCCGATGACACGAGACCGCTGTCGAAGCGCGGAGAGGAACGGCTGCTAAAGGCAGGCCGTTCGGTCTTCGCAAATTCTTTTCCCAACCCGACCCGCCAAGGTTGTCCAAACCCCGAGATCATCGACGCGATTGCCCGCGGAAAAGGTGATCCTGCGCAGCAACGGGATTTTTTCGTCCATATGTCCCGCTGCTCGCCCTGCTTCAATGATTTCGCCAGATTTCGAAGAACCGCCCAGCGGGAGCGACGCCTTAAGGCTGTGGGGATTGCTGCCATCATCCTCCTCATTTGCCTCGTATCGTGGTTCGTGGTAAAGAGCAGGTGCCATACCGTCGGCACGTACACTGCAGTAGTTTTGGACTTGAGAAACCGGTTGGTTCTGCGCGGCGTGCCGGAAACGGGCGAACAAGCTCAACAACCGCGTATGCTCCTCCGAGGGATCGACAACGTGTCGCTATATCTACCACTGGTAGCCGCACGGGGACATACAATATTGGGTTTTTTTGAGCAACCGGGAACACCGCTGATAAGCGCGACAGGGGCGGCCACAACTGAAGGCGGTCTCACAGTCCTCAAGGCAAAGCTGGATGTTTCAAAACTGAAATCCGGCCATTATTTGCTCGCCATCCGTCCGCCAGGGGTCGATTGGAGCTACTATCCGCTTGTGGTGAGATAGTTTGGGTTGCTTCAGTTGGCTATTGACGAGTTGTGCGTCATCATGAGCGTAACTTCCGTGTCGCCGACGATACACCCGGAGCCCGAGCGCGTCTCACATCAGCGGGTCGCCCGTTATACGGCCGGGGGGATTGTTGGCGGCGCAGGAGCGAGGGTCGCCGCCCCGGATCATGGGTAAACAGTAACCGATAAGGCGGAGTTAGTCCGCTAACGTGTGGGCACAAGAGCCAGCGGCGAACCCATCATCAACAATGATCCGGGGAATCACGTCTACGGCGTCGCTCGGTCGCGCTTCGTGTGCGCGGGCCCGAACCAGCGATGGAGCCGGGCGGATCCGAAATGGGCCTTCTCTGCGGCGAGAGCCTCGGATGGCTCCTGGAAAGTACCCGTGGGTTTTGGGCCACTCAGAAACTCCACGTCCACGCGTCCGACCCGCCCCTGGCCGAACTCCAAATAGCAA
>DASZAE010000020.1:0-4963 GCA_035945515.1 Terriglobia bacterium | reverse complement strand
GCGCCGTTTCTGTGGGTGGCCATGGAGCTGGCGCGGACGTATTTCATTACCGGCTTTCCGTGGAACCTGCTGGGTTACGCCGTGCAGTATCGCGGTCTTGACCGGCTTGCCTCGATCACTGCCGTGTATGGTCTATCGTTTCTTGCCGCCTCCACCAGCGCCTTGCTGGCGTGGGTGGAGGCGGCGCCCCGTTCGCGCCCGGCGCGCGCTTGCACAGTAGCTTGGCTCGCGGCGCTTTTGATCGCGGATCTCGCATTTGCGCCGCCCCCGCTTGCGCCGGGCAATCACCTGGCCGTCCTCGTGCAGCCGGACGTTCCGCTGGCCGGACCCGATGTGATGCGCTGGGCGCCGTGGCGCAATCCCGCGCCTCTTGAGGGCCTGGTCAACCTCTCGGAACAAGCGGTCGAGCGCCACGCGGCGGGCACACAGGGCGCGCCGCTGGTAATCTGGTCGGAGAATTCCGCCCCATTTTTTTTCGACCGCGGCCCCATCTTCCGCGGCGCGCTCGAAAGCCTCGCCCGGCAATCGCACGCCTATGTGGTGGCGAATACGATCACGTTTCTCAGCAGCGGAACTTCGATGCCGCAGAATACCGCCGTGGTGCTTGACCCTTCGGGAAAAGAAATCCTGGAGTATCATAAAATTCATCTGGTCCCGATGGGCGAATACGTGCCTAGCTGGCTGCGTTTTACACGTTTGAGCAAAGTGACGTCGGAGGTGAGTGATTTTGTCCCCGGCTCTGTTTACGGCGGCGCGCGGACGCCCGAGGGGACGCTCGGAGTGTTCATTTGTTACGAGGCGATTTTCCCCCAGTTGGTGCGCCGCCTGACGCCCGAGGGTCCGGGCGTGCTGGTGAATATTTCTGACGACGCCTGGTACGGAGCATCCGCCGCGCGCTTTCAGCATTTCAACATGGCGCGCTTCCGCGCCATCGAAAACCACCGCTATTTACTGCGGGCGACGAATGACGGCATCACGGCGGTGATCGATCCCTATGGGCGGGTTGTTGCAAGCGCGCGGCTCTATTGCCAAACTGTGCTGGCGGCGCGCTTCAGTTTTCTTTCGCAGCGCACGTTTTATGCGGCGCACGGGGATGTATTCGCATGGCTATGCGTCATTCTGTGCGGCGTGATCATTGCCGCGACGGGTTTCTTGTGCCGCGCCGCGCCGGTGTAGCGCAGGATTTTGTACTGTAGCGGCGGGCAAAGCCTGTAAGGGCCGCCAGCTTTTACTGATTAAAAACTGGCGGCCAGAGGCCGCCGCTACAACTGGGGTCTCCGAAAAAGCAAAATTCAGAATTAGGAGCTACTGTGATCGAAGAACTGGAAAGGGAATTTACCAGCGTCAAAGAGCGGGTTGCCGACCTTCGAGGTTTTCTTTGACCCGCCTAGACTGCGGCGTGAGCTTGCGGAAATCGAAAAGCAAATGGCAGACCCCGGATTCTGGCAGAATCAGGAAGCCTCGCAAAAGCTGCTGCCCAGCCGGAGGCGTATTGAGGAGGCGCTCGAAACCGAGCAGCATCTTGAATCGCGCGTGTCTGACGTCGGCGCTTATTTTGAGCTGGCCCGCGAAGGCGAAAGCGTCATCGCAGACCTCGAACGCGAGCTTGCTTCGCTTCGAGAGGAACTCGACCGGGTCGAGACTGCCTCTCTGCTCGCGGGCGAGAACGACCGGCTCAACGCCATTGTCACCATCCATCCGGGCGCGGGCGGCACCGAATCGCAGGACTGGGCGGAGATGCTGCTGCGCATGTACCGCCGGTGGGCCGAACGCAACGGCTTCAAATTTACCCTGATGGATTATCAGGCGGGCGAGGAAGCGGGCCTGAAGTCCGCCACCTTTTCCGTGACCGGCGAGAACGCCTATGGCCTGCTCTCGTCCGAGATCGGGGTGCATCGCCTGGTGCGCATTTCGCCCTTCGACGCGGCCAAGCGGAGACACACGTCGTTTGCTTCGGTGTTCGTGAGTCCTGAGATCGATGACAACATTGAGATTGAGCTCAAGCCCGACGAAATCCGTGTCGAGACCTATCGTTCGACGGGCGCCGGAGGCCAGCACGTCAACACCACGGACTCAGCGGTGCGCATCATCCATATTCCCACTGGAACCATCGCCACGTGCCAGAATGAGCGTTCGCAGCATCGCAACCGCGAGATGGCGATGAAGGTCCTGCGGTCGAAACTCTACGAACTGGAACTCGAGAAGAGAAGGGAAGAGTCGAAGAAGCTTGAGGACGCAAAGGGCGACATTGCGTTTGGCAACCAGGCGCGGTCCTACGTGCTGCACCCCTACCGTCTGGTGAAAGACCACCGCACTAAGCTCGAGGTAGGCGACACAGACCGCGTGCTCGACGGCGGCATCGATCCCTTTATCAAAGCTTTTCTGATGTCGCGCCGCGCGGCGGTGAAGTAGCTCACCTGCCTTCGCTTTGCTCGATAAGCTTGGCCACAAGACTGGTCCATCCGGTTTGGTGGCTTGCCCCAAGGCCCTTTCCGCTGTCGCCGTGGAAATATTCGTAGAAAGGAATGAGCGCATTCCAGCGCGGATCTTGTTGGAATTTTTCGACTGTGCCGAATACCGGGCGGCGGCCGTCCGGTCCGCGCAGGAAAATTTGCGTCAGCCGGTGCGAGAGCTGGTGCGCGGCGTTCCACAGGTTCATGGTTTGGCCTGATCCGGTGGGGCACTCTACTTTGAGCGAATCGCCATAATACCAATGAAATCTCTGCAGAGCCTCGATCATCAGGTAATTCAGCGGAAACCACACGGGGCCGCGCCAGTTGGAATTGCCTCCAAACATGCCGGTGGTGGATTCGCCGGGGTCATAGCTGACGCGATGCTCGTAGTCGTCCAGTTGAAGCACGTAGGGATGATTGAGATGGAATTTTGAGAGGGCGCGCACGCCGTAAGGCGAGAGGAATTCGGACTCGTCGAGCACGTAGCGCAAAACACGCTCCAGCCGGTTGTGCGCGACCAGGGTAAGCAGCCGCCGCGGGCCGTTCGCAGTCTGCATGCTCTGGTCAACGTGCTTGGAGAGCACCGGAGCGTGATCCAGGAACCACTGCATCCGCCGCTTAAATCCCGGCAGCTTATTCACCATTTGCGGCTCAAGCGTCATGACGCCGAGGAGCGGAATAAGCCCTACAATGGAGCGCACGCGCAACGGATAGCGCGTTCCGTCCGGAAGATGCAGCACGTCGTAATAAAACCCGTCGTGATCGTCCCACAGACTGATGCCGTCGCCGCCGAGATCGTTCATAGCGTGCGCAATCAGCACGAAGTGCTCAAAAAACTTGCTGGCAACGTCCTCGTAGACGGGATCCCACATCGCGAGCTCCATGGCGATATCAAGCATGTTGAGGCAGAACATGCCCATCCAGCTTGTGCCGTCGGATTGCTCGATGTGCCCGCCCATCGGCAGGTCGGCGGAGCGGTCGAAAACGCCGATATTGTCGAGGCCGAGAAAGCCGCCTTCAAAGACGTTCATCCCCTCCAGGTCTTTCCGGTTTACCCACCACGTGAAGTTGAGCATGAGCTTGTGAAAGGCGCGCTCGAGAAAGGCATGGTCCGCCTTGCCGCGAATCCGCTGCTCGATTTTGTAGACCCGCCACACCGCCCAGGCGTGCACCGGAGGATTAACGTCACTCAAGTTCCATTCATAGGCTGGCAATTGGCCGTTCGGGTGCATGTACCATTCGCGGAGAAAAAGGATGAGCTGTTCTTTGGCAAAGTCTGGGTCAATCAGCGCGAGTGGGATGCAATGAAACGCGAGGTCCCACGCCGCGTACCACGGATATTCCCATTTGTCCGGCATCGAAATCACGTCGGCATTGAAGAGATGCGTCCAGGTATGATTGCGTCCCGACAGCCGCTCAGGAGGAGGGGGCGGCATGGCCGGATCGCCTTCCAGCCACGTGTTGACGACATAGTGGTAAAACTGTTTGTTCCAGAGCAGGCCTGCGAACGCCTGCCGCTGCACGTTGCGCACGTCATCCCCGGCGGTTTTGGCGACGCGGTGGCTGTAAAAGTCGTCGGCCTCGGCGATGCGGGTGTTGAACACGTCGTCAAATTCGGGGCCAAAGACGCTCGCCGCAGGCGATTGAGCAAGTGATTGATCCGTGAGGCGCGCGCGCGCGCAAACACTCTTCCCCGGCTCGATGGTGAGCGCGTAATCAGCCGCCGCCTTGGTTCCGGCCAAGGCTGGATTCACCGCGTTCTCGTCACTGTGCACTACGTAATTGTGGAATGCGTCCTTCACGTAAGCGGAGGCGTTTGCTCCTTCGGAAAAACGGGCAAAATTGGTTTCGTTTTCGGTGAAAAGAACCGGCGGCGCTCCCTCGAAAGCCAGCCATCGCTTGCCGTAGTAGTTCTGCTCGGCCTCAAGCACGGTCATGCCGTTTGGGTTTCCGGCCACGCGCGCGGACGCCTTGCGCGGGTCCCGGCCCCAGGACCAGGTGTTGCGGAACCAAAGCGTGGGCAGCAAACGCAGGTTCGCGGTCTCTGGGCCGCGGTTGAACGCCGTGATGCGGATGCAAATATCTTCGCATCCGGCCTTGGCGTACTCGACGAAAATATCGAAGTAGCGGTCTTGATCGAAAACGCCGGTTTCGATCAGTTCAAATTCGGGGTCGAGCTTGGTCCGGCGCTGGTTTTCTCCCACTAGACGGTCATAGGGAAACTCGGCCTGCGGGTACTTGTAGAGATATTTCAGATAGGAGTGGGTGGGCGTGGAATCGAGATAATAGTAATATTCCTTGACGTCCTCGCCATGATTACCTTCATGGCTCGTTAGGCCAAAGAGCCGTTCTTTCAGGATCGGGTCGCGCCCGTTCCAGAAGGCCGGGGCAAAGCAGATGAACTGGTGCCGGTCCGAGATGCCGGCAATGCCATCTTCGCCCCAGCGGTAGGCGCGTGAGCGCGCGTGATCGTGCGGGAAATAATCCCACGCTTCGCCGTTGGCGCTGTA
>DASZAE010000019.1:0-32101 GCA_035945515.1 Terriglobia bacterium | reverse complement strand
ATTTTGCAAATTCTGAGTGTGACCATTTTCGAAAAAAACCCGATTTTACAGGGCTTTTCCAACTTCACCGACGGATCCCTGGATGTTGGTCCTTGTATCCAGTTGAGCCTGTTCGGGTTTTAATGGGACAGTACTGATCTCGGAACACTTGCAACTGGCGCTTCGTGAACGGCCAGAGACTGTAATAGCGGCGACCTAGTCGAAGTGTCATTCAAAAACAAGGGGCTGCATTTGGCCGTCTACCGAAGATTCGATGTAGTCACGTCCGACCACAAGATATTGATACGCCATTCTTTCTGCTATTCAAATTCTCTTCTTGGGACTCGTATCCCATATTCCATGGCTCGCAGAATCCGACATAATGGTATTGACTATTGGTTCAACCCACAGTATTGTACCAAAATGAACGCGCGTCTCATCATCGATAAAGCAGGCCGCGTCGTCATCCCGAAGCCGCTGCGGGAAGAGCTGCATCTGGAGCCCGGAAACGCCTTGGAAATGGAGACTGTCGGCGAGCAGATCACCCTCCGTCCGGTTCGTGGGACCGGGCCGCTCACGAAAGAGCACGGCGTGTGGGTATTTCACACTGGGCAGCCCCTGCCCGCTTCCGCCACAGATGACATGCTGCAGCAGATCCGAGAGGAACGTGACATGGCGAATCTCGGCAAGGGCGAATGAAGGGATTTTTCGACACGTCTGTGCTGGTGCCGGTATTCTACGGGGATCACGTTTACCATCAGGCCAGCCTGGCACTGTTCATCCAATTCGACAAATCCACCGGCTGCTGCGGAGCGCACAGCCTTGCCGAAGTTTACTCCACGTTAACTCGGATGCCGGGCAAGCACCGCATCAGCGGCGAGCAAGCTATGCTGTTCATCGGCAGCATACGTGACCGGCTGGCAATCATTGCGCTCAGCGGTGATGAATACGCCGATGCACTGAAGGCCTCGGCCGCTCAGGGCATCGTGGGCGGCGGCATCTATGACGCGATGCTTGCGCATTGCGCCATCAAAGCCAGGGCGGAGACAATCTTTAGCTGGAATGGGCGACACTATGCACAGTGCGGCCAGGAAGTAACGCACCGGTTGCGAACACCTTAAGGTGCATTTCTATGGCTTGCTTGTCGGCTCTCAAGGACGGACTACTATCGCAAATATGGTTTCATCAAGTCCGCGAATGAAGCCGTGCCGGATTGGAGATCCCGCATGGACTGGTCGATCCGGGCCGAATCGGGTAGTCCGCGGACAATAACACGACCCGAAAACCCAATTCGACTTCCGACGATCTGAAGTATCTCATCCAACTGCGACAATATGGAAGTGCGAAACTCCAGCTTAAACTGTTGGAACTTCAGAAATCGATGCAGGAAATAGAACTCGGTGATATTCGCGATGAATGAACTGCGCGCATTCCAGCCGCATTCGCGAGTTGCCTGCGCGAGCGCTATCTCATGGCATTTACGCCACTCTAAAAACTCGAAGCCGCTATCTGGTGCGGTCGAGCCAGGGACCGGAATGCTAGAGCATTTTCGATTTAAGTGTATACGTTATGCGCGATAATGTCTCTGCCGACAAAGGAGCGGCAGAGATGCAATCCTATTCGCAAGACTTGCGGGATCGGGTGTTATGGGCGCTGGATCGCGGAGAACGTCCGACGGCGATTGCCCGTCGTCTGGAAGTCAGTCGAGTGTGGGTTTACCGGGTACAGGAGCGGCGGCAGAAGACGGGCCAACGCAGCAGTTTGCGGATCGGCGGTCATCGTCGTTCGCGGGTGGCGGAGATGGAGTCCGTACTGCGTGCTTGGATCGAGCAGGAGCCGGGGCTGAGCTTGGCGGAGTTGTGCGCACGTCTGGCGGGACAGGGCGTAGCCATCAAGATCGGAGCCTTGTGGCATCAGTTGAACAAATGGAAGCTGACCTTCAAAAAAAACGCTGCGCGCCAGCGAGCAAGAACGCGAGGACGTGCGGCAAGCCCGGGAAAGCTGGCGGCAGGCGCTCCCCAGGCTGGAAGTCGAAAAGCTCGTGTTTATCGATGAAACCTGGACATCGACCGGCATGACGCGCCGCTACGGGCGGGCGCCCCGCGGCCAGCGTTGCCGGGACTCGGCGCCGCACGGGCATTGGGCAACGACCACTTTTGTCGGGGCGCCGCGGCCGGCTGACCGCTCCCTTGGTCACGGACGGACCGATGGACGGAGAGATATTTCTGGCTTATGTGCGCCAATTCTTGTGCCCCACGCTGCAGACGGGAGACACCGTGATCCTCGATAACCTCAGCAGTCACAAAGTGGCGGGCGTCGAGGCGGCGATCATCGCCAGCGGAGCCCGGGTGCGATTTCTGCCCCCCTACTCTCCGGATCTGAACCCCATCGAAAAGCTCTTTTCCAAACTCAAGGCGCGGCTTCGCAAAGCTGCCGCACGAGACAGGGAGACTCTCTGGAAGGAAATCGGGGAATTACTCAACACCGTCTCCGCAAGCGAATGCACGAACTTCTTCAACTCTTGCGGATATGTAAGCACTTAAATCGAAAATGCTCTAAACTCGGGATACAGATCTTCGCCCAGAACATCAAGATCCTTCATCATCCGCTTAAAGTATCGATCAACGGATGGTGGCAGCCGAAAGTGCACGACCGAATCAGCTGTCAGTTCTGCACGATCTCTGAGTAGTCTTTCGGGATCGTCTGAATCCAACGACTACCCTTCCGCCGGAGAGTCCAGGGAGCAATAAAGGAGAAATCGAATCCAACGATCTTTTCTGTTTCGGCCTCACTGTAATAGACAATCTCATACGGGGCTTCCCCAACCGCTAGCAATATCTGTGTGACGTCTCGTAGAAAATCGCGAACGGCCCCCAAGAGATCCCAATTGTAGTCGTCTCGCCCGATGCCTTTAGCGATTATGCGCTCAACCTCTTTGCTGGCTGGTTCAATTGACGCAATGATTTCCTCGCCGTTACGAGTACGATATGGAATCAGGCCATTTGAAACATCATCGACCAGCATGCGGCTGTAGTGGGTATCGCCGTAAATCTTCGAAGGCCGTGTCGCCGTCATATCGGAAAAGACGCGGACCGATCGCTGAAGGCGTTTTAAATTTTCCTTTCCTCCCCTCATTCCTGCGACTCCTCGTCATCAATGGAGCTGGACTTTTTCCTAACTTCGCGCTCCAAGGCGTCGGCAAAGCTCTGAGGCAGTGATTTCAATGCGTTCTTCGAGCTTTGTGATTCGATCAGTGACGTTGCCCCAATCAACTGAAGGCCACTCACCTTCGGCATGTCTGCGCCATTCCATCATGCTTCATGCGACTGGCTCAATGCATCGAGATTGTGGCGGAACTTGTTGCAGCCTTCGAGCGCCCGGCTGCTCAAGGCCGCTGCGGCGAGCCAGCATTTCCCGCGCGTCAGCTCTTCGAGATCGCTGCCGAAAGTGGATTCGAATAGCGTAAGCAACGAATTAAGCGATTCGCGGTACCAAGTGAGATAGGCAAAAGCACTTCGCTGTCGCAGATACCACGACGTGGTGCGGCGAACTCCTTACGACTTGCAATTCAAAGTCCACGAGACCACGTAGTCGTTCCAGTTCGCTGATCACAGCTCGTGGCGCATTCAGCGTATATGAGATCTCCCGAGAGCCAATCCGATTCTGACAAGGACCGGCGAAAATGTTCGCTTTGCTCGCCGCTAACACGGGCTACGAATGAAAGGAGCAGCCTTATTATGCCGAGTGCATAGCATTCTACAAGACCCAAACGTTGGACCAGGTCTCCCCCGTTCAGCCTCGCTCATCGGTTCTTTGAGCTTCGTTTTCGTTGCTTTGCCACGAAATTGGGGTGCCCATGAGCCCGCAAAACCGAACGACTTCGGTCAGCTGCAAGTGTTCACCCATACGTGCAAGAGCCTCTGCTCCGAGAGGCTTACTTGTGCGGCCTGGTCCAGTTTGCCGCCATCGAGAAGGTTTTTGTGGGCGAGCCAGAAGATCTCGGTGATTTCTTTTTCGAACCAGTCAAGGTCGGAAACTTCATTGGGATGAAGCGCCGTACCGGTCCGCAAGGCGATACTGGTTTCAATGAAACTCGTCGTTAGCCAATTCTTGTGTTCGTATTGCCTGCGGAACCAATAACTATCGCTGGCTAGCCGAGATTTGCGGCGTCCGTAATAGGTTAAAATGCCAAGTGCGTGCACGGCGAGATATGGAAGCGTGTGCTGTCGAGTGACGTCGTCCTGGGCTGCCAGTCTCACTACACCTTCATACGAACTGAGCAGGGCGGCCGCTTGCTTTTGGTAATGCGCCTGAAACGCCCGCTGTCGCCCGAAATACCTTAGTCTTGTTGCGCGATCGATCCATCCGATGAGTTCGGAGCCGAGTTGATTGACAAGGGCACCGGGATCGAAGAACTCGAATGCCCGACGCCCGAGGACAATGAAGCTCAAAATCGTCGCCACACCGAGGAATGCGACTACGGTCAGATTCAGGAGTCCGTAGGGAATACTGAGGCTCTGTGCAGCCAACAGGAGCGTGGCGACTGCGCCAAAGAGCGCGACAAGTTTAATATATTGATTCCCCAGTTTATCAGCGATCATCAACTCGCGCACATTGGGCGGCACATCTGCATAACGTGTGCTCACCGGCGTTCCCACGACCGCGAAGTACAAGCCGAGGAAAATACCCGCTATCTGGGCGAGCGTACTGAGGAGAGCAGCGGCCGTGCCGTTATCGAAACGGAGGCTCTTCAAGTGCCGGTAGATGACCGCCAGAATCGGCCAGTGCGCTGCAATAGCGTCGGTCGAGTTAATAAAGCGCCTTATACCGAAATCGATGAGTGCGATTCCAACAACCAAGAAAACGGCAAATAGGAAGGACCCGCCGACAGAACGCAAGATTAAAAGAACAATTTGCACAGACTCGTGTGATGAACCGGCTCGGGCACCCAGCGAGTGCCGGGTTCGCAAGACGCGGAATGAGAATAATCACAGGCGCTTGCGCAGCGACCAGGACACTGCCAGGTATTGCCAATTCGCGCGCCTCTGGGCGGGCCGGCCTAATCGTTGAAGCCCCGCCAGCGCTCGTTTCCAGCTCGATATTTTTGCCTCGCGGTCCATTAGGTAACTGCGGAATGTGCGAAATTTTGTGCGTTAGGGAAGTGATCCCTTAGAGTTCATCGGCTCCAAACAAGGGTTTTAGAGAGGGTGCCGGATAATCAGCCTTTGAGCTCGGCCAAGCCGTTCCACCCGTTCGACCTTAGCGTACAATACTTCACATTGGTGAGAGGACCCTTAAGAAAGTCTGGGAGTCAGCATCCCATACCCTGTTATCTAGGCGCGTCAAGCTCGGCTTCTGTGCCGTCTGCGTTCCAGCCAGGCTGCAGCATTCGTTACCGTCACATGGACGTACCCGGCATCCCCTCCCCTCGCCCGTTCTCGAGCCTTCTCGCTCACTTCCGCCAGCTTCGCCTCCGTTTCCTCCGCGTTCCATCCCAGCTGCAGGGCGAGGTAACACCACCAGAAATCCGCCCGGCTGCGGTCGGCTTATTGGGGCTTTACAAGCACCATAATTACGATCAGTTCTGGGAGCTTGCCACCGAAATGATGAGTAACGAAAAGACTCCAGGAGTGATGCTTGGCCTCCTTGGAACCCTCGGACGAGTCGCAGGAAATGATCCAGAGCGGGTCGTTGGACAGCTTCGGGCGGCAATAGAGCGGGGCCTTCCCGAAACTAGCCGGTCTGAAATGGCTCGCACCCTCGTGCAGATTCTGACCGGTCTGTACGTCGTTCGCGGGGATGCGCACGTAGGCGAGCAAGTCGAACGGTTTGAAACTGAACCTGTTCGCTACGCCGGTGAAGTCGGAGACGAAGTATTCACTGCTTCGTATTACTTGGTTCCCAAGAACGCGACGCCAGATGTTAGGGCAAGGGCACGAGAGCTACTTCGGCGCGTCCTTTTGACTTCGTACGAGCAACTACGTAGAGCGACAAGCATCACCGAACCAAAGGAGCGGTCGGACGCCCTCATGGCGGCCATGCGACACGTTGATGAAGTGGCGTCAAGAATCTATCTTTCGCTGGATGTAAAACCTGAACAGCGAGGACCCGAAACCGAGTTAGCCGAGGAGCAGCGTAGGGCCCTTTATTTCGAGCTGAAACCACTGATCGGCCTGGTTGCACAGAGAGACCAAGAAATGGGAGATCATCATCTCCTGCCACGCACGGCTCAGTATGTGCTTGAAATCCTGAATGCGGTATTGCGATACGATCCTACGTCTGTAATAACTCTCGCTGGCCATGTGGCGAGAGCCGGCTCGGCCCTAGGTTATCAGTTCGATGCAATGGCGATAAGGGAAATCGTGCAACTTGTGGAGCAAAGTCTTGCCGATCACCGGGAAACTCTGAAGGATCCCGGCGCAGCGAGCGCTCTCGGAGAAATCCTTGACGTCTTTGTTCGTGCGAGTTGGTCTGAGGCGCTACAGCTAACCTTTAGATTGGATCAAGCGGTTCGATGAGGGCCCTGGGCGTCCGGGCTGGTTCTGAACTCGGACCACAAATGTGCGGTTGGCGTCGCATACTTGGTAATTAGCGCAAGTGGTCGAAAAGCGAGTACCAGTTCGGTACCACTTGAGTGTCCAAAGCATGTCTGAAAGGTCTTTTCGGTTGCCAGCCGTGCTGCAAAATCAATGAGTTGGCCCACGAAGCAAGGGGTCGTCGGGCGTTCGAATCACCCAGGGCGTACCACAATGAACGCAGAATGAATGAGGTACAGCAATAGTGGTCACGGCATGTGCTTTCGCTGTAACAAAATAGCGACTGTAACAAAACGCTCTTGTCACATTAAAGTCGCTGGACTTTCGGGGTCTGGCCTGCAGCCCGAACACTTCACAGGCGGAGCAACTGTTAGTGGTGCTACGACGCTTTGCTCGCGATCAAGCCGTCGAAGATCTGCAAACCTTGCTGGTGGTTTTGAGCGAGTTCGCTGAGGTAATTACTTCGGTCGACGCGCCAGAATGACGGACGACGTGAACCCCGCTGCAAACGAGGCCACCAATCACAAGAGTGGCGCGGAGTATAGCCGACTTTGGGAAGCAGATTGCCGATCGGACGCCTTGATGCAATCTCTGTGCTTTAGCGGCCGCTGCTGTGACCGGGCGGGCGTACTTGCGAATCGAGGCAACGTTCAGCTTGGTTGTTTCGCGCGGTCTTCGTAAAGCCGCGGTTGCTTCCCGCAGCTCATTAATAAGCTCGCGGCAGGACTGATAACGGTTTTCCGGAAACTTAGCAAGAGCCTTAGCCACTACGAACCGGACTTTAGGGGAAACGGTCTGATTTGGCTCCGAAGGCCACGTCGGCTCTGAACACAGGATGCGGCGGACCACCGAAGATCTGGTGGGCGCTTCGAAAGGATGCTGGCCCGTCAGCAATTCGTGAAGAATGATGCCTAGAGAGAAAATGTCAGAGCGATGATCTGCCGCAAAGCCGTTCATTTCTTCTGGCGATTTGTAACGTGGCGTCCCCACGACGATTCCGATTTGAGTAAGGTCGGAAGAAACGGTCCGGGCGACGCCGAAATCCGTGATCTTGAGCATACCGTTGTTTAAATACATGAGATTGGAGGGCTTGAGATCGCGATGGATTACACCGCAACTGTGCGCATAATCCATGGCGTCGCAGAGTTGACCGAAAATCCTTACCACTTCTTCGGTTGGCAGCCCTCCCCTATCTTTTATCACATCTCTCAGGGGCCGGCCTTCGAGATACTCCATCACAAAGAAAGGAATCCCGTTGAATTCGGAGGACTCAAAGAGAGTGACAATGTTTGGGTGCGACAGGCTCGCCGTCACCTGCCATTCCCGCCGAAAGCGCTTCGCATTTTCGGCCGCTTCACCTGCCGAATGCTGGTCCGTACGCATTATTTTGACAGCAACAACGCTGTTCACCTTAGCATCGAACGCTTTCAGAACTATTCCCATCCCGCCACGACCGCTTTCACCGAGGACATTGTAGCGATCACCTATCCGAGGCGGAAACTCCGGAAATGTGTCTTTCGGACACTCAATTTCCCACGTCGTGTCATCAGCCTGCATTTAGACCTCCTGCTGGGAGCTCCCAGTTGCCAAATTTCAACTTCAGCCGGGCATGATGTCTGATATGACCGGTCGCCCTCCAAGGAAGTTTTTCAGGTTCGCCCCTCAAACTAGAATGCGAAATTGCTCGCCGCAAACGGGCCACTTGCTGGTCGACCACTTAAACTCCCATCCGCGGTCGGCAGGGCGCTCTAGGTCGAGATATGTCAGACGGGCACCCGTGGAACATGCCTCCCTTTTGGGGATTAGGAGGCTAGGGATATTAGGGATACTGTCCGGAGTAGGCTGGACACAATGCGACCGGGATGAAAACAGGCAATGCGCAGGAGTATATAAGGAGGCGTGAATTCGTGAATTGATGCGGTCAGGATGAACGAACCCGAAGCGACCGCGTCGCTACGTATGCGGGCTTTCCCCACATGAGGTTAGAGACATTGGGAAGTGGAATAGCATGCTGGTTATTCCAGCCGAGCACGGGTCTATGCCCAGAATCTGTCGGCAACTGCCAGCCATCATGGCGGAGCTGGCAGAGAATCGGAGGCTCCCAGATCAAGACCGGTATACATCTTCACAACCTCCTGGATGTGTTCTGCCCGTTTTTCATCAATCTGGCCGCGGAATGTGTACCAGTAGCATATGAAATTCTCGGCCGCGTCACCGATGCGTGCCTCGCTTAATGCCTGCCCCCCCTCTGCGTAGTAGCGATTGAGGTAGGTGGCTAACAGCGCTGGCACTTTCTTATCTAGCGTCTTGAGCGCATTGATCTCAGCGTCTCGGAGAAGCTGTTCAGATGTCTTCATTCGTGGTGGTCGATTAAGGTAACCGTTGACGTCTCTTGGCTGGACTCCAGCAACCTCCGCGGCCGTATCCTGCTGGGTCGATTCCACCTCATCTGAGGATAACAACTGCCGTTGCAGCATGTCGCGAAGCTCCAGCCTCATGGCGATGCGTGCTCTGGCGCTTAAATGGTATTCCTGATACGTGTAATCAACGACCTTAGGGCGAGTTATTGTTTTTCGGGTCTGTTCCAGCTCGTGCTCGGCGAGATCTAGGTCACTGGGCATGTATCCTTCCTTGGTAGGCTTTCCGGGTTTGTGTTTGCGCGCGAGCGCCTTTTTCACAGCCTGATACCTTTCTAGAGCTTTTTCATACTCTGGGTTCGGTACGGTTTCCTCCACGCCGGATTCGAACCGAGAAGGTTTCTCTTCCGGTTTGTCATTGCCGGTGCTTTCGTTTTCATAGCTCGTTACTTCCACATCAAACAAGACGATGCGCGATTTGCCATCCGGGTAATTTTTCTGGAACAGGGGATCTTCGGAGGGATTCTGTTTATAATCGTCCAGTGAAAGCACTTTGAGATCTGGCAAGCTGAGGTCTTCAATAGCCGCTCTCACCCTATGCCCCACCACATCCGAAAAGCTGGAGCTGCCAGGAATAAGGTTTACCACGTTCACCACGACAAGCATGGTCCGCTTGCGTGCGAACAAATCACGGACTGAGATGAAACTAGCAGCGAACGGGCTTTCGGTACGCGGATCAGGATTCATCTCTTGCGCATTCAGATAATACAGATAGGCAAGGCCAATGCCGGATTTGTTCGACCACAACTCATAATCATGCGCTTCTTCGTTGTACGCTGCCCAGAGATTCCCTCTGACATTCCGAATTGCGTCTGCCAACCCCTGATACTGAGGATCCAAGCGTTCAATCCACTTCAGACTCTTCCAGGCGGTCTGATTGTCTTTCAGGCTCGTGGGATTAGGGCTGAGTCCACGCGGGTCCTCCAAGATCTTCAGCCACTCGGCCGAGACCCGTTTGCTTAATTGCTGATATTCTTGTTGGTCCGGAAACAAGCGCAGGGCCTTCTGGTCGGTTAGATACGCAACCTCGTAGCTCTTCGCGCTGAAAGCGTTCCTCGCGTGCTCGTAGTAGCCGAATGCTTCTTTTGCTTTTTGTGCCGTCTCAATTCCGTGAATCGCGGTGGCGTTGTCAGGATCTAAACCAAGGGCGGCGCTAAAGGCTTGCTTAGCGTCATCGAACTGCCGGTCTGCTAGCTCTTGTGACCCCAGTGCAATGTCGGCACTAATCCTCAGATTTCGGAGGTGAAGCTTCTCTGCTGTGAGCGTTGGGAACAGATAAGGAAACTGGCTCAGGCTGTCTAATTCCACGCTGGCTTTCTCCAGCTGGTGCGAACCGATAAGTTGCTCGGCTAGATCCCACCGCTTCTGCAATTGCGCCTTTCGCGCCGCCAATTGGCTCTCCGCGTCCGCAGCTCGTGGGGTGCGCATGTAGGAAAGCGCCAGCTTTACTTGCCGCCCGCAGACATCGAGCTTAAGTTCATTGCAGTAACCGATTGCCCGATTCGCAGTCAGGTCTGCCAAGTGCGCACGGACCTGCTCCAACTCTTCCGCGATGGCTTTATCCTTGCGCTTCAGGGCAGCCGCTATTTGTAGCTTCTCTAAAGCGGTATCCCAGTGCTGCTGCTCCTCATCCGTTCGGGCCTCTTTAAACAATTCCTTCGGGTTCTTCTTTTGCGGTTCCGGTGGGTTCCCCAAAACCGCCACCACACCCAGCGTAAGAATCGCGATCGCACACCATCGAAGAGAGTTGCCCACGTTCATGGTTTTATCCCCTCGCCTCCCTGACGCTCCGCAATCGTCTTTTCGAACATATCGATAATTTTGGGGGAGATCCAGTCACGCGGCGGTGTGAAGTGTCCGTCAGCCTGAGATGCTTTGAAGAAGAATTCGCGCGCACGCGCTTGCTCTTGCTGATCTTTTGCGCCGGTCAAGAAATAGTCGGTACAAGCGATTGCTCCCTCATAAAAGTAGGCCAACGCCTTGCGATTAGTTGATTGTTCGAGATAGTGCTTCAGCAGGTAATCGGCACGATTGAAATGACCGGCGTAAAATTCACGAATCGCACCTAGTAGTAACACATCCTGCGCGGCCTTTTTATTTCGTTCCGACTGGTCTAACTTTTGGGCTTCACAAAGATCCTTCGACTTCTGGATCCAGATGTGAAATTCAGCAGAATTTGCGTTCGTGGAAGCCTTGCTCTCAAAGTATTCTTGCGCCTGACAGTAATGTCGCTTCTCGAACAACCGCTTGCCTTCATCCGGCTCAGACTCCGGTGGCGGTGGTGGGCACAGTCTTTGTGCTAGGCTATCCAACTGTGGGGTCCGATAGTCGGGGCAACGCTGTTTGATGCTCTGCAGAATTTCGTTAGCCTGCACGCACTCGGCACCCCGCATTAAGTTCAAAGTGCGGTCAGCATCTTGCTCACAGGCACGCCGGGAGTTAATCCGCTCTAGCAAGGCCTGCGCGTCGGTTGCTACCGCACCACCCTTACCCTCTAAGCTCAGACAAATCCTTTCCGCAGCTTCGAGATTGCCGGCTTGGAAGTATTCACGGGCCGTTTCAAGGTCGTTAGCGCCCTGTCGGATTGATCCAGCCGGCTGTGATTCGTCCTGCCCGCACAGCCAAGAGGCGGATCCGAGAACACAGGCCAATATTGCTATACCGCACATGTTCAACTTCATCCGCTGCGTTCGTATTTTCATCACGTCTGATTTGGTCGCCCGCACCCAACCAGGATGTTTGCCGCCGTATCTTGGCACGAGCACTCGTCGGGAGCGGATCAAAGTTTCAGGCTACCGATAACCTTTCAGAACCTGTTCCGGATCAAATTTAGGAAATGATTTTCGAATTTCTTGATGTTTGCCGGCCTCGACACGCAATCTAAGCTGCATTGTCCCGAGAGCAGGATGCTCCAACATCACTTCGTAATCTCCGGCTGGAAGCGCGATTTCAACGGGTGTAATCCGATCCGGGCAATTCTCCGGTCGCTGAGTATGCAGATTGCGAATTTCCTTGAGCTTGCCCCACGGGGATATGTCCAAGCTTACGACTCCCAGAGCCGGTGCTAGGGACACGGGCCTTGCAGCGCGTGGTGCGCGCAACCAAAAAGAAGCCCATGTTGCCAGAACCAGCACAAGTACAACTGCGGCCACGCTGAGCCGAAGGTTAAACCGTCGCAATGGCGCGGGCATGTGCTCCAGAACATTGTGCAGCCAATACCTGAAACCCCATGGCTTGCTAATGGGATATGGTCCCTCTTTCTCCGCGCGGGGCGTCTCGAGACCCTGGTTCGTATTCAGAACCAAACGTCGTAAATAGTTGAGGATCCTGTACGAGCGGTTCCGAACCATTGTTTCTGATGTTTGTTCTGCCGCTGACCTCTTTTGGCGGCGCTTCTCTGTTATTGTTTCTTCAAGAAGCGAGAGGAAAGAGACCGGCTGTTCGTCGATAAGCTGGAGACCCTTTTTCTGCGCCCAGCGAACTGCAGGAATAGCAGTGTCTGCGGAGGCCAGGAAACATTCGTCTGTCGGCCCCACTCGGAACCGCGCGATCTCCGAGAAAAGGTGCCGGAATCCTTCGTCCTCCGGGTCGAAGCCAACGAATAGCAATCGATGACGCGCAAAGCGCGATTTCAGCGCATCGGACAGCGAGTTAAACGCTCCAAAGAACTTCCAAAGGTCGTCCTCAGTTACCACGATGGATGCTTCACTCTCTAAGCTCCCAAACAACCGAACAAGAAGGTCGGCCTCGGTTGCGTCGTCGGGCACGCTGCGGCCATTAAGCACACGCCGGATTTTACCATTGACTCTTGCAAGCTCCTCTTCCAGAAAAGTATCATAACCGGTGGTGACGACGACGGGAAAGTGCAGGCGCGCTATTCGACCAATCACTTCACGCGGCGACACACTAGGGTTCCGTACTGCTGCAGTCAGGTACTTGAGCATCTCCGGCCGGCCGTGCTCGATTTCAAGGTCCTGAGCCAGGCGTGATAACGTACGCTCTTTCGAAGGGCTGCTCAGGCGCTCGGCCAAATAGTCCGCAATCAGATTCTCGACAGTACGAGAGTGTTTCTCGCTAAGGCTAACAGGGAGACAAAGCCCAACAAACAAAATGCATTGGCGAGCGTCCAAAGCTGTTGCGATCTTGTCCACTCCCGCCTCTGCCTCAATCACGTACTCAAAGGTCTCATGATTAAGCAGGTCTTGTTGAAGTTGTGTCACGTTGCTGTAACGATCATCAGGGTCCTTTCTCATTGCCCGAGCCACGACACGATCCAGAGTATGAGGAAGGTCCTCACGCACGCGGCTCGGCGGTGGAGGAAAAGTGTAAAGCGTTTTTTCAATGACGCTCGCCATCGTAGCCCCTTCGAAAGGCGTGCGTCCGGTAAGCATTTGATAAAGGACACACCCAACGGCAAAGATGTCGGCCCGCCCGTCCACCCGTTCGCCACGTAGTTGCTCAGGTGCCATGTAACCCGGCGTACCCGCAATCGCCTGGTGGAGAGTTGGGTCCTCGCTTTGTGGCGGCTGGGCAAGCCCGAAGTCAGTGATCTTTACCTGATCTTCCGCACTCACCACAATATTGCCGGGCTTGACATCGCGATGGACGATGGCTCTGCCATGAGAGTGGGCTAGGCCTTCACAAATCTGGCGCCCAATGGCGAGAATGCGGCCCAGGGGCAACGGCCCCACTTCGGCGAGGATTTTCTTGAGATCGCGGCCGGGCGCGAGTTCCTGAGTCATGTAAACGCACACACCGCATTCGCCAACGTCGAAAACGGTCGCGATGTTGCTATGTGAAAGATTAGCGGCCACCCTTGCTTCTTCTAGGAAGCGCCGTCGAGCCCGAGAAGCTTCTTCAGAAAGCTCCGCTGTGGCAACACGAATCACCTTCAGCGCCACAGTTCGCTGGAGTGGACCCCGATCGAAGGCTGCGTAGACAATTCCAAACCCGCCGCGCCCAAGTTCGCCTCTGATCTCATAGCGGCTGGCAAACGTCTCGCCCTTCCTCAACAAATAGACAGATGAATCCGGCTCGGCTGTGACCTCGTCTAAAGCAGACCTCGACGATCCCGCTCGTTGTAGCGATTCAGCAACCTTCGACCAAAGTGGCGAGTCAAGTAATTCTCCCGTCCGATCATGTTCAGCGATCAAGCGTTCGACTTCGCCACAAAGAACTTCATCGCCTGCGCAGGCCTCTGCCAAAAACTTTGGTCTCTTCTCGGACGACGTCTCCAAGGCGGCATCAAATAATTCTTTGACACGCTCCCATCTATCCGGAGTCATTACGCCTCTCTCTAAGAAGCTTCCACGTGTTCCTGATCCCAGCAACTCAAGTGTTCGCACGCCGAACGAGTGTAGTTCGGTACCCTGCCGGTGTTACAAGCCCAGACGCGGTCGGTCGTCAAAACCCTCGGTCGACGCACAACTGCCTGCGCTAGATAGCGACAGTTCAAAGGGGCCGTAAATCTGCCAGGCGCCGTGCGTACCGTTGTCGGCCCCCCCCACGATATGCCCCTTCGATTGAGAAAGGGTTCTCAGAAGGACCTCTTACGCCCTCACGTTGAGGATGCGGAAAATTCCCCCGGAGCGGGCCACGGGTTCGCCATGCGCTTCCGAGGGTGGATCGAAATCTTCTACCAAAGGGATGACCTCATGGCTTTCTCGCTACAAGCTGACCATGCAACCACGCCCGCGCCACGCTCCAATCGCGTTTTACTGTGCGAGCTGAAATGCCGAGTACCTCCGCAGTCTCCTCAACCGTCAGGCCCCCAAAAAAGCGCAATTCGACTATCCGACCCTGCTGTGGATCGAACCGCTCCAAATCCCGAAGGGCGTCGTCCAAGGCGACGAGTTCCCGCGACTTCTCCGAAGAGAATTCAAGGCCGTGATCGAGAGAAAGCTTCTCCGCAAGACCGCCGCGCTTCCCCGCTCGCCGCGCTCGCGCATGGTCCACCAGAATCTCACGCATCAATCGAGCAGCCACTCCGAAGAAATGCGCCCGATCCCGCCATTCCCTGTTTTCTTGAGCGATCAGTCGGAGGTATGCCTCGTTCACTAGTGCGGTGGGCTGTAAGGTGTGGTCCGGCCGCTCGTGTCGCATGTAGCTCGTCGCCAGCCGGTGAAGCTGCTTGTACACGAGTGGAACAAGCTTAACTTCAGCCTCAAAATGACCTTCCCTGAGTTGTACGAGTAGCCGAGTGATTTCCTGAGACGGAGGGTCCACAGCTTTCCCCCTTTTATGTTGGCGACATTATATCTCAAGATGAGTATCATTTGTTAAAAAAATTTATTGCCAGCCAGCGAGCTGTTTTCTCCGGCCTTGCCCCATTTGATGTGCTGAGCCAAGCCAAGTGAAACCTGGGAATGTGAACGAATTCCGAGTAGTACCGGAGTTCTACCTAAGGCAAAAGATTACCCAAACAATAATTGCGTGGAGCGTGGCCCGCTTTCGAGTGCGGTTTCCGCATTTCAAAGTAGAGGATCGAGAAACGAAAAGGAAAGTAATTGCAAAGGAACGGGCCTTGATGAGCGAGGGCAGATATGACGAAGGTATTTACGATCCTGAATTGCGGAACCGCTTCTGGTTTTACAAGTAAGGATATTATCGCGGAGCTCGGCCAGGGTATGCTTGCCGGTGATAAGGGCACGAACTGGATCATCAATCCAGGTCCCGGGACTACTGAAGCTACGGGTCGGACTGCATTAGGCGAGGGTCTCGGTCATTTGGCCGCCAGCCCTGTTGGGAACCTCCCGAATGTACAGACGAGTATCTTTGCACTGAACTCTCTGAGCGACGTCATCGGCTCTCTGACTGGTCTTGGCATGAGTGCGACTGTGGACTTGACGATCACAAAGCTGAAGAATCTTGGGGCCCAACCCAAAGCAGTTAATTTTGTGGCATGGAGCCGCGGCGCTATCACGAGTATAGAGACGGCAAACCGGATGCATGCGGATCCCCAACTGAATAGCTGGAAGGTGAACATGTTCCTTTTTGACCCGGTACCTGGCCCTTACTGGGCTAACCGTCTGAATTGGAGCCGTGCACGTAGGCAAATTTCAGAAAATGTGAAGACTTGCTGGGTCGTCATGATGGAAAACGCTTGCTCGTGGGACTCCTGGGTAATGACTCAACTTTCTAAACCCTTCGGAGGCTATAACCAAGCCGGCACGGGTCCCTACCGAGAGTACTTCCTGCCAGGTCAGCATTGGAGCGCGGTCGAATTGAGTAAGCCGTGGGGGCCTTCGTGCCGGATTGGGCGCCACCTCTGTGTGGGGTTTCTTCTAGCCCATGGCACGGAAGTGACGCGGAATGCACTCGGTTGGCTCATATCAGACGCTACCGGTGTGTGCAACTGGTACGCCAAGCTCAAGCTTCATTTCCTCGATCACTGGGCTTCTCCCAATTTTCGATGGGGCAAAATTCAGAATCCATATCGGTACGACTCGTATTTCATCAATAAGCACAATCGCGCTGTTTTCGAAAAGGCCTTCCCGTATATTGATACGCGGTCGATCCCTTTTGTGATACCAAAGGACAAGGATCGACACGTGAAGGTGGTTGCGCCTGAAGTCCATGCGCTTATCCATCGCTACTATCCGCCATCGCAGCCGGACACGAAGATTTCGCGAGCTTTTCGGATGAGCACATGAGCATGGGGTCCGCACGGCAGGTTGGCATGCCGACCGCGAGGAAAAGCGAAGAAACGGAGATGCCCTGATATGGGGAACCTGAATCTCGCGCCCTCATTCCGCGGATCGGTCGCGGGTTGCATTCTGAATCGGGTGTTCTTGCTGGAACACCTCGCACGGTGCGAGGAAATCTAGATGAGGAGGAAAAAGTCATGGAAACCAAATCCAAGCGCCCATTTGGAGTTAGCTTTCTGGGGTGGTTCAATGCGGTCGGAGGCGCCCTCATTATGCTGGCTGCGCCAGTAAAGCCCGGCCCTGCGGCGGCGATTCTGTTTGTTGCTGGGTTAATCTCAGTGGTCCTCGGCGTAGGATTGCTGAGGTTACGAGGTTGGGCGCGTTTACTGGCAATCATCTGCTACGCCCTCGGCATTCTCGGTGGGTTCGTGCCATTGAATCCCATTAGGATCATTGTCCCAGCATTGTTTCTTGTCTACCTTTGCACTCCGCAGATTGGGGCAGTGTTCGCGGACCGACCTTCGCCGAAGTCAATGGCGGAGAAGCCAGTTTCAAAAACCGATCAGAAGGCGGCCTGACATCGTGCAGATCGATCTGGCTTTTCCGTGCAAAGAATGCTCACAATTTCGTTCCTGCCAAGGCGCTCCGCGATCCCGGGGGCGGAGGCCTATCGCCGAGGCGTTGTGATGCATTGTCTCGGCGATCCTTTGTTCGGAGCGGCCGCCCTTTGCGCACGAATGGCTTAGGCAGGCTAACAAGACAAGAAAATCCAACTAATAGGAGCTGACTATGCTAACCAACCCAGAACGACCAGTAGGAATCAGCATTTTGGGCATGTTGCACGTCATCATGGGACTGGTGACAATGATTGCAGCTTTTGCAGCCGTAAACCCAATGCCGAAACCAGAGAGGTTCGGCATCGGGCTCATCGAGGTCTGCCTGGGGATTGGCTTGTTGCGTTTGTACCATTGGGCGCTGCCTGCCACGATCGCCGTCTACGCCCTGGCTATTATCGGGTCGATCTCGCACCGAAATCTTGCGACCCTCGTTCTGGCGAGCGCGGTCATCATTTATCTGTGCATGCCCGGAGTAAGACGGACTTTCGCGCAGCACGTCGTTGGCGATTCATCTGTGGGTGTGCCGAAGCCTTGAGTGGCAAATACACTTTTTTTCGGATGGGAAGGGGTGTATACTCCGCACAATTTGAGGGGTGGCCATGTTTCCCTTTAAAACTCAACGGTAGGAGCTCACGGCCCGAGGTGTCGCGCCTGTGTTACTTTCCCTCGCGCGACGTCCGGGACGGCTGCCTGAAGGCGATCTGAGGAGTTCGGCCGAGGATGCCATGTTTGTATCTGACCAGTACGAGATCAAAGAACTTATCGGCGAAGGCGGGATGGGAAAGGTGTACAGGGCCTATGACAGGAAGCTGAGGGCCTTCGTAGCGATAAAAACCATCGTCGGCATGCCGGACAGGGAATCCCTTAAGCTGTTTCAGAAGGAATGCAGCATATTAACCGCGCTTTGTCATCCGAACATCGTCGATATCAAAGCGATCGGGGAGTTCGAGGAGGCCGGTCAGAGTAAGCCCTTTTTTGTGATGCCGTTCCTTCCGGGAGTATCCTTGGCCAGGCTTATCCGAGATCCCGATCACAGCCACAGGCTAACGGTCGAGAGCACTGCAGACATTTTCGAGCATGTCCTGAGAGCCCTCCAGAGCGCTCATGACAAAGGGATAATCCATCGCGACATAAAGCCCAGCAACATCTTCGTGATGGACGACGATTCAGTGAAGGTCATTGATTTCGGGATCGCCCAGGTGGTTGACGCCCGCACGACGATCGAGCAAGGAGGGACCCCGCTCTATATGTCGCCCGAACAGCTCGGCTTTGCGCCGTTGACCCGCGCTACGGACATTTTCTCGCTGGGCGTCGTGTGTTACGAAACGCTCACGCGCCACCATCCGTTTAAGGATGCGCCCGAAGGAATCAGGGAAGCGATACTTCACGGTGTCCCATCGGCCGCGTCAAATTTTAACCCTTCGGTGAGCTTCGCCCTGAGCCAGGTAGTTCACAAGGCGATGGCGAAGGCACCTCAATACCGCTTCTCGACCGCCGATGAGTTTCGGGGAATGCTGCAGAGGGCCCTGCGAAACGAAGGTATCCAGTTGTTCAATGTCTCGCGCATTCGCCCGCGCATCGAGCGCGCCCGGAAGGCCTTCGAGGAGGGAGACCTTTCGTACGCCTCGGAGATCCTCGAAGAGCTCGAGACGGAAGGTCACCTCGACTCCGAAATGTCGGCGCTCCATGACCAGATCAGCCGCTCCAAGCGGCAAAGGAGAGTTCAGCAGTTACTCGAAAGCGCCCGCGCCCGTATGGAAGAGGAAGAGTACGGCCTGGCAATGCAGAAGGTGCAGGAAGTTCTGGAAATCGACCGGGAAAATGCACCGGCGCTCGGGCTAAAGAGCACCATCGCCGAAAGAAATACTGACCGATCCGTGGATGAGTGGCTCAGTCTCGCCCAGCACCACCTTGGCAACCGCTCGTACAAGCACGCGATCCAGGCGTTACAGGACGTGTTGAGACACCGCCCAAGGGACGAGCAGGCGCTTCGTCTCTTGACGGAGGTCAATCGTAGTGAGCAGGAATACCTCAAATTGCGTGCTGAAAAGGAGAGGGCTTACGAAGCCGCGCGTATCGCATGGCAAAACGGCGAAATCAGCACTGCCCTGAGCAAAATGCAGTCGGTATTAGAGCTTGACCGGCAAGCGCCGGATCCCACGTCGCGGGAGCGAGCTGCCCTATACCAACAATTCTTTAACCAAGTCCGGTCGGAGCACGACTTGCTGAAGAATGCGTATGACGAAGCGGCTCAGCAATTGCAAGCCGGCCAATTCAAGAAGGCGCTCGAACATTGCGAGGACTTTTTGGCAAAGTATCCAAACTACGCCCCCTTGCAGATGCTGAGATTTGACATCGAGGAACGAGAGAGGCAATCGCTCTCCAAATATGTTGCGGAGGTGGACCAGAGGCTGGAGGCGGAACCTGATTTGGATAAACGCATCGCTCTGCTGAAGGAAGCTGCCGGGAAGTACCCCGAGGAAGTGCACTTCACGAGCCATTTGAAGCTTCTCGAACGGAAGCGAGAGTTGGTTCGCGGTATCGTCGCGAAAGCTAGGCTTCTGGCTGAGCGTGAGCAGTTTCCTGAAGCCAAGGCCCAATGGGAGACTTTGTGGACCATCTATCCCCAATACCCGGGCCTTGATTTGGAGATCGATAGGCTCGTTCAGAGGCGAGATCAGCAAAGACGAACTGAAGAAAAAGCGGAGTGGGTTGGCCGGATCAATTTGCAACTGGAGTCCGGTGAGTACGCGGCATCACTTGACACAATCAGAAAATTGCAAACCGGGTGTCAACGCGAGCCGGAGTTCGCGGAACTGGAAAGGCGGGCTCAGCGAGGTATTGAGCACTCTCTTGAGATCGAAGGGCTACGGTCAAGTGGCAACCGCCTGATCGCCGAGCGAAGCTACGAACAAGGGATTGCGGCGCTCAGGTCCGCCTACGGCCTGGAGTCTGGCAACCGAATCACGAGGGCCGATCTTGTAAACGCCTTGCTCGAGTTCGCAAACTCTCTCTTGCATACAGACTGGCGCTCTTCCCGGCTGTTGATTGACGACGCTCTGAACGTAGACCCTGCGAACGCGTGGGCGAAGACTCTGGTGGTGTCCGTGGCGGAACAAGAGGCGCGGGAGAAAAGACGACTCGATCGAAGCGCGCTCCCAGCAGAGCCCGCCGCAGCTCCACCGGGGTACGACCTTCCGCCCATCTCTGATCCGCTTGGAGAGCATGGCACTCCCGGCCGTCGGGGCTCAATCGAACGCCCGGAAGCAGATCGGCTCCCGACGCAGCCGAAGCCCCCGCAAGCCGGATTGCGCCCCCCGGCGCCACCGACCGCGTCTACCGCGAAGCTGCCCGCGGCGGGTGGCAGTGGCTCGCCTAATGGGGCCGAAACTTCAGTCTCGCAGAGTTCGGCGCCGGGACGAGGTCGGGTGGCGATAGCCGGCCCGCGCCGAGATGCTTCTTCAGCAGCGGCAGGCGTGTTCCGCTTACGGGAGCTTTTGCCTCGTCGTGGTGTCTTTCATTCATTTGGCGTAGGGCGCGCCCGACGGGTGATCGATCAGGTACGCCACGCGAGGTATTATCCGTATTCGATTCTTCTCCCTGTCTGCGGCGCGGTGGCGATCATCGCAGGCAGCATCGTGCTCACTTCCCACAAGACAGAGCAGGTTTCCAAGCCAAAAATAGTCATGGTTCGACTTCAAGTTGAAACTTCACCGAGCGGTGCCACGGTGCAGGTTAGCGGAAAAGTCTGTGGGCTTTCGCCCTGCAAGACTGCATTGACGGCAGGCAGTTACGACGTGCGTGCTTCGAAGGCCGGTTATGCCGATGCCCAAACGCGGATCAGCGTGCGAAAGGGAGAAAAACGACCTAAGATTCTCGTCACTCTGGAACCGTTGCTTGCCGGGCTTCGGGTTGTGGAAATTGGCACGAAAGACAGCAAAGTGCAACTGGACGACGGCCCCGTTCAAAAATTCAAGGACGCGGAATTTGCCGCGGCGCCGCTGACCGGGTCGCACAGCGTGAAGATCATCGGTGGAACCGGAGGGACGGCAACGGTACAGTTCGATGCGGAACCAGGATCGATGCCGGTCGTTCAGCCGCCCGACCCGGATCCCTTTGAAGTGGTCGTCATATCCAGTGTTGGCGGAGATCTCAGCCTGTGGTCGGCGCCTACTCCCCTGACCGCCTCCCTGGACAGCGACCAGCCAGAACTGGCACTCAACAACGTTGGTCTGGATCTGCACAACGTAGCGTATGGCGCCCACGAACTGAGGTTGAACAAGAAGAAGCTGATATGGAAGAAGTTCGAGGTTACGAGCGCTCCAGCTCTTACGATCTTTCTCCTGTCTCAACCGAATACTGGAACTCTGATCGTAAACACGGTGGGCTCCGGTGGCGGCGAGATCTATATTGACGGCAGCCCCAGCGGTCCGACGAGAAGCGGCCAAGTGAAGCTTCCTCTTACCACCGGGCAGCATCAGGTTACAGTCAAACAGGCAGGCTACAATGGCACTTGCACACCGTCGACGGTCCAAATTCAACAGCGAGTTTCAAACAGCGTCAACTGTCAGCTACAGCCAGCCCCACAATGGGCGTCGCTCCAGATTCAGGGCGTGCCGCCCGACTCTGAAGTGTTCTTGGACAACATACCCCTGGGCTTGATAAAGCCCGATGGAAACTTTTCGAGCGCTCAAATCTCACCCGGTCAGCACTATATCGAATTGCGCGCGCAAGGTTACAACACCAAAGGGACGGCCAAGACGTTCGAGGCGGGAAACATGTTGAAAATGACAGCAAGCGACTTTCCCATGGAGGCAATGCCGGGACTGTTGACGGTGCTTACATTGCCTCCGGCGAAGCGCATCACGATTACTCCCGACGACGAGGCTTCAACGAGAGAGGTTCAGGGTGGCGTCTTTAGGTCGCAATTGAAACCGGGCATTCACACTGTAACGGCAATCTGGCCCAGCGGACTTACGAAGAGCAGGAGCCTGCCGATTATGGCGGGCAAGCCACTATCCGAGCAGCTGTCGCTCGACTCGACGGGAATGGAGGGGTGGGGCCAGGGCGTCTGGCAGCGCGACGGCGCGTGGTTCAAACGTTCTGGTAGAGGGCCGATTCTCTTCAATGTCACCCCGAATTATGGGTCCTTTGAATTCTCCTTTGCGCTACCGACCGGCGGCATGCGCTGGGTCCTCAACTATGTCGATGATAGGAACTATGACCTCTTTGAGATCAGCCGCGGCTCTTTCCTCCACACGCGGGTCGTCAACGGAAAGAAAAAAAAGTTTCCGCGCAAAGCCTATCCAGCAACCAACGGGGCATCCGCCGTGCTGCGGATCGACGTGACGTCAACTAGCCTCAAACATCAGCTTGTCGTAGGCGGCAAGACCATTCCGATAGACACGCTGACCGATAAGAACGGCAACTTCGTAAAAGGCAAGTTCGGGTTCATGCCGCGCAACAACGACGTGATAGAAATTTCTAACTTCAAGTTTCAACCGGATTAGCGTGGAGGTTTCACATGGTGCACGATGCAGCTAGGACCAAGCAATATATAGACGACGCGCTTCAGCGATTTTCGAGTGAGAAAGACCCGGTGGAACGAAATCTGAAGGCGTTCGCATACGTCAGAGGCAGGCGGCGCCGGGGCGACGAGCCACTCCTGAAACAGTTAGGTATTAAATCTGTGCCAGACGAACCTGCTGCCCCTCTGGACGTTAATCTCGCCGACGCGGAACACTATATGTACGCACGCTACCTCGCCAGTTCCACTGGTGACCCCTCAGTCAAGGCTCTTGTGAGCGGATACGAGATCAAGAAGTTACTCGACTCGGCTCGGGGGACGGAGCAGCAGATGCGCACAAATCCCAGATTTCCGGTGCTCCCTCCTTCGGTGGAAGCGGTCCGCTGGGGTCTCAAAGGTACCGATGACGGTCTGCGCCAGTATAAAGATGCCCACGGCGGCAAAATCGGACGCATCGGCGACGCACTGAAGGTCAATCAAGATTTCATTTTGGGCCAGTATAAGCCAGCACAGCGGTTCGTCTCGCGCTCGACCACGTATTAGGCTATCTGCCTATGTGGTTCGGAGAGAAGCGCGGAGCGACCGATCAGAAATTGAGGAGGGGTGGCGATGAATCGGCAACGTGGAAGCCTCGACGAAGCACTGGATGATTTGAAACGAACGCTAAGTGTTCTCATTTTAGCGCTCTTCCAGCCTGTGTGCTGAGCGGGCTCGAAGAAAAGCGGCTGGATTGAAGTCCGGAGTCCGCACTTCATTGTGGAAAGCAATTGCGGCAAGACCCAGGCCAAGGCCGCGGCACTTCACTTTGAGCAAATCCACGACCCACTGGGACTGGTGCTGGCAGGAGCCCGAAGTGCCAGTGAGCCTTCGCTTACCATTCTCGCCGTGGGTGACGAAGCGAGTTTGAAGCGTCCGTTGCCCAGTTATTTCGAAAAGCGCGGTGAGGCGCATCGCGCGGGGATTTTTGTCGAGATCTCGGGCGGCGCTTTCATTGTGCTGCGCGCTCGATGGGAGGCCTAGTTCTCACACTCCCGGACCGCAAATCCTTCGGTTTGTCGCTTTCCCTTATTACTTCCCAAGAACTCATTCAGATTGCGCCGAACGTCCAGGAAGGCACCGTCTATGCAGAGCTAATTGAGCTTTCACACGAGAGGTTAAAGGGCGAAAAAAAGGGAGAGAACTTCACCTTTGACGAATTGCGAGAAAAAATGACTGAAATGGCCAAGCTCCAGGACGTCAAAGCGCCGAGCCTTGGAATCGCCATCAATCGCATCCGGGCCTTGGAGCAGGACCCGATTATCGGCGGCGACTTCGACTTCATACAGGAGCTGATTACTCGCCGACTCGTTGTTCTGGATTGCCGTTTCTTAAGTCTTCGCCAAACTCGCCTAATCGCTGCCGCAGCCGCGCGCGAGCTGCAGAGAAAAGGTCGTGAGATGGCTCAGAATGCGGCAAGTGGCGACGCGGAGGCTGCTTCGTGGTTCTCGCTGTTCATGGTGGATGAGGCGCACCAGGTCGCGCCGCACGACGAGAATGTCGTGAGCAGCCAAGTCATGTTTGAACTAGCTCGCATGGGCCGGCATGTTCGGACGGGACTGGTGCTGATCAGCCAGTCTCCCTCTGACCTGAACACCAGCGTGCTAAAGCGATTGCAGACCCGATTCATTTTCGCGCTTGAGAAGGACCAGATTCGCGCTATCCAAGGCGTCACAGCCGATCTCGACGAGCGCCTCATTGCCAAGCTGCCAAAACTTCCTCGTGGCGTCTGTGGCGTGTCCGGTTCAAGCGAGTTGGTGCGGCATGGTTTCCTTCTTTCAGTTCGACGTCGCCAGACTCCAATTGGCGGTAGCACCCCGAAGGTATTTGCCGGACGAAAGAAGATCGATCTCGGGAAGGCAGATTCGAAATGAGCGAACGCGTTTTTACGACTCGAGAACGAGAAGATTTGTTCGTGAGTCTTGCATCGCGGCCCGAAGGCGTCACTTCGCCCGAAGTATACCAGCAGGCGCTGACGCAAGGGGATAAGGTAACGCGGGAAGCGTATCAGAATCTGGCGCGAAGATTGGTCCATCGCGGGATTTTGGTCATCGAAGACGGTTCTCATCCTGCGCGCTATCGTCCGGGCCAATCTGTCGATGGGCAGTGGTTGGAGGAAGAGGAGCTGGCAAACCTCATCAGCGATGAATACCCGATTCTGGCGCTGCCGATATGGAAGGAATCTCTTCGCCAGATTCGCCAGGTGCCGGAAGATTGGTGGAGGCTTTTGAGGGAAAAACTCAAAGGTGAAGGCGCGAGAACGCTCTTTGAGAGGGCCATTGTCAGCTATTGCGGCAATCTTGCGGCACTGATTGCCATGCAAGCCGAAGCGATAACAAACGGAGCAACTTCTCGTGAAATCGCCCAGAAGAGAGAGGAAGGCCGCAACGAAATCCTCTTACTTCAAGGACTGGTCCGCTTTGGCTTGGGAATATCGGCGGAGGCCGTCCAGATCCCCGACAGCTTTGACCATGCGGTAAGAACCTTTCAGGATGGCACTCAACCGGAGCCTATTAAGTGCGACCTGGATTTCCTGAGTGCCGAATTCAAGATGCGCGTGGAGTCGGGCCCGCTCATCAAGATTGCTGAGGACAGCAGAGAAGAGAGCTTGTTGGTCTGCGCGCATCGTGACCGAGTCTAACTTTTCTATTTGCCGCGCACGAGTGAATAGGATGTGCTGCGACCTCCGGCAGCATCCTTCACTAGCACATTCTTTTTGATCAGATGCTCAATGTCGCGCAGGGCCGTATCCTGCGAACATTTCGTCAGCTTCGCCCACTTCGATCCAACTGCCGAACGGACCAGCTCATCTTCCACGTGCCCTTTCAGGTTCACAATGCCGAAAACATGTGGGTGCGAGTCGCGGCCATTTTCCTGGACAAAAATCAGAGGGTGCCTCCGGTAGATTCTCAATATCGCGCGAGCGACGGCTCGCTAGTGCTCAATGCTTTTGTTCCGGGAGCGGTCAATAAAGCCGCCGAGGTTTCGCTTCAGGTTCCCACTCATGAATTGGCAGCCCAAGACCGCCACGTGACCGCCGTGGTCTTCCTGATGGCAGGCAGCCGCGCCCTTGACCTCTCCAAGCGCGGCCTTGATCTCCCTACAAAGTAGAGCTTGTATAACAACTGCGGCTGGCGCTCATTGGACAATGACTGTAAGGCTGGCTTGGTGTGAGGAAGCCCCGCTCGCGGCCGTAATCGTCACCGTGTACGTCCCGCTTGGCGTGCCTGGGTTCGGCGGGGGCGGGCTAGGCGCGCTGGCTTGGCCGCCACCTCCGCATCCGGCCATAGCGAGGGAAAGCAAGATTGCACATAAAAGTGAAAAGCCCAACATATATCGCAGGCGTCTGCGCCCCGCGCTGACACAGAACAGGACCATCAACCCCAGGCAGAACAAAATGATGCTCGCCAAAAAATAACCTGGCGGGTTGCGCCAATGAAACAGGGCGGCCGCGGTTTGCGGCGCTGTGGTCGTAATGGTGAGCGTGCTCTGGCCGGAGGTAGACAACTGTTGCGGCGTCACAGAGCAGGACGCCTCAGTTAGGGTTGGCGGTAATTGACAACCAAGGATCACTGTGCCGCTGAACCCGCCTCCAGATGCCACCGTCACCGTGGCGCTTCCCGACTGGCCCGCCGCAGGGATAGTGATGCTGGTGGGACTGATTGATACCCCGAAACCAGGTACAACTGTCACCAGTTGTGTATAGGACATTGATGGTCGATAGTTTGCGTCCCCAGAATATTGCGCCATGACGTTGGCTGTGGCTGGAAGCACGGTGGAAAGGGTCGCAGTCAGCTCAGCAAATCCTGTCTGAGGGTCGGGGATGCTTGAGTATGACACCGTGCCGCTGATCGGAGTTGATCCGTTAAAAAATTGTACCGTGCCGGTTGGCGACGCTCCATTGCTCTGCGCGTCCACGGTCGCAGTAAATGTCACACTGTTATCTGCTTGAACGGTGGTGTTGCTTGCAGTGATATAGGTCACGGTCGTAGCCTGAGTGACGGTCACCAGATCGGGGCTCGACGCGCTTGAGTTGAAGCTACCGTCGCCGAGATAAGACGCGACCAAGGAATGCGTTCCCGGGGATAACTGGATAAGATTATCCTGCATCTCGCCCAGGCTGTTCAGCGTGTTGACGGTAGAATTGAGCGGCGCGCCATTGTCCGTCAGGTTCACCGTTCCCGACGGGCAGGCCGTGGCGGGGGCTTGGTTTGCTCCGCAGGAATTTCCGGCGGCATTTTCTACTTCCACATTCAATGCGTAGAACGATCCGTAGATAAAAGAGCTTGCGTTCGTGTTATTGATGCGGCCCTGTGAATCTTGCGTCTCAATGGCCAGCGTCGTCGTGCTGTTTTCTTTGGTGACTGTCACTTGCACGGGACTCGAATCGCTTGCGCCGAATGTTCCGTTGCCCGGGTAATGCGCCGTGACGTTGTAGGTTCCTCCAGGGAGCGAAGAGACAGAACCTGAAGCTTGGCCGCTAGAAAGAGTGAGGCTAGCGATGCCTTCGCCAGTGTTGCCTAGGCTGCTGAGAAGAGAAACCGCCCCGGTAGGCGTCCCGCCCTGAGCCGTGACTTGGACGTTCACATTGGCGGATTCACCGTGCGTCAGCGTCGTGGGTGAGATACTAAGCGTTGTGGCGCTCGGCGTGAAGCTCACGGAGCTCCACTTATTGAGAAGATTGGTTACATTCACACTTCCAAGGCCGGTGGCAAGATCGTATCCCGGTCCTGTGTTCCAGGCAGGCGCGGCGGGATTGCTTCCAGGCACTGTAAGCACGCTCTGGCTCCCCGAGGCGGTAGGGGACGGGCAATCCATTGTGCCAGCAGCGCAGGGCAACGAGTTGTTACCGGTAATGATGTCGTAGAAAACGCACGATGGGTTTGAAACCGCGCTGGAATTCGAGGGACAACTGGCGCCTGGCTGCGCAGCGAGTGTGTAGAGAATAAAATCGGGATTGCCCTGCCGCTCGCCTGTCTTCTGATCGACCAGCGCCATAATGGCGGCGAAAACCTGAGCCGCAGCCGACGTTCCCCCGACGCCTTGGACCTCCGTGCTGTTGCCGAGACTACAATTCGCGGACTGGTCCGGGTTCTCATCGGCTTCGCAAAACAAGTAAAAGCTTCCGTTGCGCCCAACACCGGAGAAGAGCGATACGTCCGGCACGTCCCGGACACCGTCAGCGGGCACGCCAGGCCCGGTCTGCCAGGAGGGCTTTGGATATCCGGCAACACAGGTTGCGTCCGGGTCCGAGCCACTGAGCAGGCCGCACATGCTTGGTCCGCCTCCTCCTGCGAGCAATCCTTGGGCCGTGCCCGCTGCGGGTTCGCAGGAAGCGCTGTCGCCAACCTGGGCGCAAGAGTCGTTCCAAGTAATTTCGGGAATGTAAGAAAGCGCCGAGGAATGCTGCGGAGTGTTAGTGCTGTTCCAGTAGGGTGTGGGATTGCTCGAATCGTCAAAATCCGTCCCGCCGACAGATACATCAAAGGACGTTGAAGCGATGCCGCTTACAGCCAAGCCCGTCGTTATGCCGGAAATATCGCCATTAGAAGCAAAACAGGCTGCGGATCCCTGATCTCCCGCGCCCACGACTACGCTGATTCCTTGCGCGGCCGCCTGCTCCCACAGCGAGTTGTAGAAAGCATTCCCTGCAACACCAAGCGTAGATTCGCAGTACTCATAGCTCACGCTCATCACCGGCGTCAGGTTGTTATCGACGATATAAAGCGCAGAGAGAGCGACGCCGGGCGTCGAAAAGGTGTCCTGCGAGACCACCAAGTCGATGGTGGCATACTGAGCGATGGCGCCAGCCCATTCCATGTCGAGATCCGCTTCGCCTTCATATCCAGAAACGAGTCCGGGGTCGGGACCGTTGACGATGACGTTTGGCACCGGACCTGCTAGGCCAAACGTATCGCGGAAATTCGTCGAATCCTGGAGATTGACGTTTGAAGAAGCGACGATGGCGATCGTTTCCCCCTGGCCGGCCGGAGCGCCGCCAATCGACGACGGCACATTGTAGATGGTTTCGAAATCCCCTGGACTGAGCGCATGAAGAATAGTACCGTTAGTGCCGGTGAACGTGTAAAGTGGCTTTGGCCCTTCAGTCCGCTCGACGCGCACCGGAAAATTCAACTGGTGGCTCAAGGGCTTGATGGGAAAGTTATTCAGGGAGGCGATCCCCGCTACGGCGGGCGCGAGGGCGGCGGGAATCTGCGGGTCAGCCGCGTTCGACCAATAAGCATTGCCATTGACCACGTACTGGTGGATGCCGGTGTGAAATGCTTCCCGCACCTGGCCGGCGGTGCCGGAGAATTCGATGATAGAGCGCCCGGCGACGACGCGGTCAACCTGGAAGCCCTGGGTGCTGAGCCATTCGCGGACGGTTTGGATATCGGCTTCAGCCGGGCCAAACTCTTCGCCAAACTGCTCCGGCGTGAGCCAATGATGGTAGCTAGGTGATGATTTTACTTGTTGCTCGATCAGCAGCTTGCGCAGCGCGGTTTCCTGCGCAGGTGGCCGCTTGAGCACCAGCAGCATGTGGTTGAGAAGAAGGCCATCCGGCGCTGCGCCACGGTCATTCTCGGCGCGCGCCAGTGGAGGTGTGTTGCCTCGCAACACGACGCGGTTTGCCGTGTCAATGGGCTGAATGATCTGTGGATGAATCCGCGCGGACTGGCCTGCAGCGCCCGTGGCAAGGATCAGGCAAAATGCCAATGCCTGGGTGAGTCTAGTAATCGATGATTCCTGGACGGTCCTACTGGCCCGCGTCCATCTCGCGCCCCCTCTGAATCCCACAACCCCTCCCCGTAATGTTCCAAAGGCCGACGATTGTAACTCGCAAGTGGGACGGCTGGCAACGCCTAAAAGATAAACACACAGAGTTTTATGATTGGTTAATACGGTATGGGGCTCGCGCGATCAACCTCGCGGGGGCCTTGATCTTCCCGCAAAGTAATATGTTGTAGCGGCGGTCTCTGGGCGCCGGTCTTTCAATATCAAAAAGCCGGCGGCCAGAGGCCGCCGCTACAACGGCAGTTTTCGCTCAGACTCGTAGCCACGGCACGATTTCTGTGCCGTGGGTTTTCGGTTTTACAAGTGTGCTGTTTGGCCGGTGAGCGCGCGCCTCATGCTGTATACCTCTACCCTCGGATTGCCTTGAGCACTTTTTCACGGGTGATTCCGGCCTCCAAAACGATTTGAACCGCCTCGTCGGATATCTCTTCCAGGATTGCTGCAAGCAGGTGCAGTGGCTCAACCTCGCGTTGCTGGAGCGCCTCCCGCAGAAGGTCAGCTACCGCGAATATCCGTTTCACGGCCTTCGACATCGGTATCGCGGCGTCTGGCGGCAAAGGCTCGGACCGGCTACAAAGCGCCTCAATACGGGCAATCAGATCGTTGGCGACGCTAGGAGCCAGAGCTGGCGCGTGGGGCCGCAGATCAACCTGGGTTATGTCGATGCCAATTCCCCCAGGAGTTTCCGACAAGGCGTCGAGAAAATCTCCCTGATCTTCGATGAGCCACGCCACGAGTAGGTCTTCGACTTCAATCGAACCGGAGCCGCGCATCCGAGCTTTGAGGCGGGCGAGGTAGTTAACATTGCGTGTTCAGCTTGAATACGCCGGGACAGCCGCGGTATCTCTCGTCCCCGCGGCAATTAGAGGCCTCTCCCGGAACGCGGCCTCTTCCTTGAGCGCCTTGAGTACGCTGTCGCGTGTGACGCCGGCCCTGTAGAAAATTTGGGCTGCTGTGCTCGACTCGTCTTCCAGCGCCGCCGCCAGCAGGTGCAACGGCTCGACCTTTTTCCGGTGCATTTCTTCTCGCAGGCTGGAGGCTGCGCTGAGCGTGCGTTTCAATCCCTCCGAGATTGGCAGCTCGGGGTTATTGGCAATGGGCTCGGATTTCGTCCTGAGCGATTCTATCTGAGCCAGCAGATCACCGGCTACCTCAGGGGCTAGAAAACGGCGCGGCGGATTGAGGGGCGTCGATCTTGCGCCTTGACTTGGCTCATCAAAGATCGCCTGCGCCGCTCCTCCCTGATCCGCAACGATTATCGCTACAAGCAGGTCGTCAATTTCAAGGGCAACCGCTCCCCTCTGTCCTGCTTTGCGAAGCGCCACCATGATCACCTGGATCGCCCAGAACGAGTAGTCTTTAAACATCGCGCACCTTCATTGGGTGTCACAAAGTCCGGGAACCGTCAAGGTCTCATCTGCTATGGCATAGGGGGACACTCGCACGGATCGCTTTGTGAAAGTCGATAGGCGGTGGTGTGGCAAATCCAACGTGCGATAAACTCGCATTACGCTATTGCAACAGCGTTCCCTGCGCGGGTTCATCGCCATTGCCGTTGGCGTCTGTGGTCACGAGGCAAGCCGCTGCCACTTGATCACCTTCTTCAAGGTTAATCAGCCGCACGCCTTGGGCGGAGCGTCCGCTCTCACGAATCTTTCCTGAATCGAGCCGCGTAATTTTGCCCTGCTGGCTGATGAGCATCACTTCCGAATCTTCCGCCACGCTCAGCACGGAGACCACCTTCCCATTGCGCTCCACCGTTTTCACATTGATCACGCCTTTGCCAGCGCGCGTCTGAAGGCGATATTCGGTGATCCCGGTGCGCTTGCCATAGCCCTTTTCGGTGATCGAGAGAATAAGTTCTTTTTCGCCGACGATCTGCATCCCTACGATATAGTCACCCTCATCGAGGTTCATGGCATTGACGCCGTAGGCGGCGCGGCCCATGTCGCGCACGTCCTTTTCGAGAAAGCGGATGGCCATGCCTTCATGAGTGGCCAGGAAAACCGTGTCCTGACCGGTGGTGAGTCTTGCCCCGATGAGCTCGTCGCCGTCTTCAATCCTCATCGCCAGAATGCCGCGCGAGTTGGGATTGGAAAATTGCGCGAGGCGGGTTTTCTTAATGATGCCGTTGCGCGTCACCAGAACCACATAGCCTTCGGCGGCATAGGATTCGCCTTCCACGACGACTTCCTTCGGCTCGTCGGGCAGGTCTTTGACCGCCAGCACCGCCGCTACTTTCTCGCCCTGCGCGAGATTCACCAGATTCAGCACGTGCTTGCCTTTCGCGGCGGCGGCGACGTCAGGAATTTCGTACACTTTCAGCCAGTAAAGCTTGCCGGTGTTGGTGAACACCAGGATGTAGCTGTGCGTTGAAGCGACAAAAAGATGCTCGACAAAGTCCTCATCGCGCGTCTTCATGCCCAGGCGGCCCTTCCCGCCGCGACCCTGCTGCCGGTAGGTAGTGAGCGGCGTGCGCTTGAGATAGCCCGAATGCGAGACCGTTACCACCACGTCTTCCACGCTGATGAGGTCTTCCAGCTTGATC
>DASZAE010000018.1:0-8997 GCA_035945515.1 Terriglobia bacterium | reverse complement strand
CTTCTGGATCCGCCGGATCATGGCCGTGGCTTCAAAGCCATCCATTCTCGGCATCTGAATATCCATCAGCACCAGGTCAAACGGGTCGGGCGCTTCCCTCTGCAGCGCGGCAATCGCCTCCATGCCGTCATTCGCGGCTTCCACCCTATAGCCGTATTTCTCCAAAAGAAAACGCGCCAGCTTCTGATTGGCGGGGTGGTCTTCCACCAGCAAAATTTTTATCGCCCTGCCCTTAGACTCAGGCCTGGCGGCATAGACCAGATCGCGAGCGGATTCATCGACTGCGTTTCCGGAGCTTTCCATCCGGGATGGCGCGGACGCCGGCGCCGTCTCGCGCGGCAGCGGGAAAGAAAGGGTGAAATAGAAATTGCTTCCCCGGTCCAGCTCACTTTCCACGCCCATCGCGCCGCCCATCATTTCCACAATCCGCTTGGTAATCGTCAGCCCGAGTCCTGTGCCGCCGTATTTGCGCGTCGTTGAGCCGTCTGCCTGCGCAAAAGCCTCGAAAATGGCGCTCTGCTTCTCCTGAGGAATGCCGATGCCAGTATCCGCCACCTCGAAACGAAGCAGGGCCTCCTTGCCATCCACCACTTCGGCCTCCACGCCAACTTTCACCGACCCTTGCGCGGTAAATTTGACCGCGTTGCCCGCCAGGTTGGTCAGGATCTGGCGCAGGCGGCCGGAATCGCCCAGCAACTCCACGGGGACATTGGGTTGAATATTGCAATAAACTTTGAGCCCCTTCTGCCGCCCCTTGATGACAAAAGGCTTGAGCGTGGCATCAAGCAGGTCGCGCAAATTAAACTCGATTTCTTCAAAATCCAGCTTTCCCGCTTCGATCTTGGAAAAGTCGAGGACGTCGTTGATCACAGCCATCAGCGCGTCGCCAGAGAGCTTGACGGTTTCCAGGTATTCGCGCTGTTCCGCCGTGAGTTCCGTGTCAAGGGCAAGGTCGGTCATGCCAAGGATGCCATTCATCGGCGTGCGAATCTCGTGGCTCATGTTGGCGAGGAATTCGCTCTTCGCCCGCGACGCGGCCTCGGCGGCCTTGCGCGCTTTTTCCATCGCCTCTTCCGCCTTCTTCCGTTCGGTCACTTCCGTGGCAATTCCAATCAGGCCGGTTACTTCCCCCCGGCTGTCGCGCACCGGCGTTACCTGGCCTTCGTAAATCAAGCCGCCCGCTTCGTGCGTGGCGGTAAAGCTTTCGCCGGAAATTCCCCGCGAGAAAGTGCTGCCGATGCCAGGAAGAAAACGGTCCAGGTCGTGAATCGAACGCCCCGTAAGCGATCCGGGCTTGAGTCCCAGCGCCTCCAGACCCTTGCCTTCGCAAAGCGTGAAAAGGCCGGCGCGGTCCACCGCAAAGAGGATCACGGGGACATTCGTCACCACGGCGCGCAGGCGCAGCTCGCTCTGCCTCAACGCTTCCTCGGCGTGTTTGCGCGCGGTGATGTTGCGCGCGAATCCGAGGATGCCCGCCGGATGCCCATCGTGCGTGATGGCCCGCGTGCTCACGTCAAGCGTCACCGGAGAACCGCTTCTGTTGATCACCACAAGCTCAAACGTAACGGGTCCTCGGCCCTCGGAAACCTGCCGCACCCAGGCGCGAACACTTTCTCGCTGTTCGGGAGCCGCGAGATCGGCAATATTCTTCTGAAACACGTCGCGCTGCGTATATCCGGTAATGATTTCGCCCGCTTTGCTCCATGTAATCAGCTTGCCCTCGAGGTCGTGGGTATAAACAATATCGCTCGCGTTATCCAGCAGCTCGCGATACCGTCTCTCGTGCTGTGAATCCCTCTGCATCGCGCGGCGGACAAACTCCGCGTATTCGTGCTCTTTAGAACCCAGAGTAAGCAGCCTCGCCGCCAGCGCCAGGATTACTAGCCCGAGCAGCAGAATCAACCACAGCGAGGGAAAAAAAGGATGCGCCGCTTGAAGCAAAACGGCCTGGGCGGCCGAAGCGGGAGGCGCCGCGAAGACGAGGCTTCCACTCAGCCAGAAAGCAATGCCCAAAACCGGCATTCCTCCGGTTCTAAGCGAGCGCGCGAACCACCGCTTGAATGAGTTCATTTGATGATCCATTTTTTCAGCTTTTTCAGCGGATAACTCCGCGGCGGGCGCCGCCGCAGATGACTCTCCAAATGAATAACCGGGGCTAGACTTCGCGCAGCAAGTCAAGCTCAGGCTTCACAATCGTCTCATAGCAATGCGGGCATACGCCATGCGTAAATTCGGCTTCCGAACGCTCGGCGATATAGCTTTCCACCTGCTGCCAGTAGTTGCGGTCGTTACGAATCCGCTTGCAATAAGAACACATCGGCAAAAGGCCCTGCAAACTTTTCACCCGCGACAAAGCTTTTTCGAGCTCCGTCACGCGCTCGCCGAGCGCCGCCTGCAGTCCTACCACGCGGGCGCCCACGCGGATGCGCGCCCGCAGCTCGTGATAGTCAAAAGGCTTAATCACGTAATCGTCCGCTTCAGCATCGAGCGCGCGGACGATATCATCCTTCTTCGCGCGGGCCGTCAGCACGATGATGTACGAGGGCTTCTCCGGCGCTCGCGCGCGGACCTGCTTGAGAACTTCCAGCCCGTCGATCTCCGGCATCATCCAGTCGAGAATGACCAACGCCGGCGCGCTATCACTCAACAGGATTTCGAGCGCAGCCTTGCCATCTTCGACGGCGATAACTTCATAACCCCACGAGCGGCACATGGCGTCGAGCATTCGCCGGGAAACGGGGTCATCTTCTGCAATCAAAAGTCTCATATTATTGCGGTTCCTTAAACCGGTTGCCCCTCGCGCCAGCCATGAGGACTATCGGCAGAGCGCGGCGCGGACACGAGCGGATTATGCGGACGGTCACCATTAGAATCAGCTAATTAATGCGCCGCGGCATCACCGCAGAAATCATCAAGAATTTTGTAGCGGCGGCCAAAGTCTATAAGGGGCCGCCGGTCTTTAATGAGTAAAAACCGGCGGCGAGGACGCCGCCGCTACAAACCGCAAAACCCCCGTTTTTGGCACAAAAAAGCCGTTACGAACCGGAAACGAACCGGACCGGCTTGACATCTCCTTTGTTTTGTTGTAAATGCTCCGGTTCGTAGTGGAAATCGCTATAATTCCTTTACCTTCAATTGGTTGTGCCGATTTCGTCCGGTTCGAACTCCGGTTCGCGCCGGTTCGTATTCCTAATGTTTCTTTAGTTTCAATAACTTGCAAAAAAGTAAAACAATGCTTTTTGTGCTTTCGCTCTATTTTCGCGTTTGACCGGGGCTTTGGTTCAATGGGCTGCCGCAAAAATTCATGTGCACCAATGAGCAATTTCGATTTCGGTTGTAGCGGCGGCCTCTGGCCGCCGGTCTTTAATGAGTAAAAACCGGCGGCGAGGACGCCGACGCTACAGCGCAAGCTGTGTAGCGCAGACCGCCGCCTTTGCGGTCTGCGAATGCACAAAAAAACCGCAGACCTCAAATACGGAGATCTGCGCTACAAAAAGCCTAACATGCCACTTTGAGAATTTTGCGATAAATGAGACAAACGAGACGGTTTTTTAGAGGGGGCGTTCCCTATTGAGGATTACAAATTATAGTGACAACAAATGTTGTAGCGGCGGCCTCTGGCCGTCGGCCGGTACTTAAAACGGCGGCGCTCAGAGAGCGCCGCTACAGAAGAAATTGTCACTATAATTTGTAATCCTCAATAAGAGTAACATCCGATGCCGTAACAGCGGCGATTCTCATACTCATCCTTCTGGCGATGCGGCTCCCTGTGCTATATTCCCCGCATGGGCAAAGCCACGCGACCCAATTGCGGCTTCGCGCTTGCGCCTTACGCGCAGACGGTTGAGCAGTCGCGCGGCCGGCGCTACGCGGAGCCGGCTCATCCTTATCGGAACGATTACGAGCGCGACCGCGACCGCATTGTGCATTCGCGCGCTTTCCGCCGCCTCGAAAACAAGACGCAAGTTTTCACGCGCCGTCATTCCGACCACTTCCGCACGCGCCTCACGCATACGCTTGAAGTCGCTCAAATCAGCCGCACGGCGGCGCGGGGTCTTGGCCTGAACGCCAATCTCACCGAGGCTCTGGCCTTGGTTCATGACATTGGCCACCCGCCCTTTGGCCATGTGGGCGAGCGGGCGCTCGACCGGGTGATGCGCCCCTACCACGGCCGGTTTGAGCACAACCTGCACGCGCTGCGCATCGTCGAGGAGTTTGAGCAGAAGTACGCCGCATTCCCCGGGCTGAACCTGACGTTTGAAGTCCGCGAGGGCATCCTGAAACACTCGCGCGACTATGACCCCGTTGCTTACCCCGATCTCGCCGGATATCTGCTCGGCCTGCGTCCTCCTCTCGAAGCCCAGTTGATCGATTGCGCTGACGAAATCGCTTACAATTGCGCCGACCTCGACGATGGATACGAATCGCGCCTGCTTGCGCTTAACACGATCCGCGATGGCCTGCCGCTCTTCGACCGCCTCTATCACAAGGCAGAAAAGCGGTGGCCCCAGGCGCAGGAGAAGCTGCTCTTCAATGAAGCGCTGCGTAAGCTCGCAGACCATTTGGTCACCGACCTTATTCAATCCACTCACGCCCGGCTGCGCGCATCGCGGGTGCGCTCGGCCGGAGGAATCCGCCGGCTTAACTCGCGCCTGGCTGCGTTCAGCCCTGGTGTGTCCGCTGAGAATCGCAGGATCAAGAGCTTTCTGCAGGCCCGCCTCTACCATCATCCCAGCATTGCTTCAGAGCATCAGGCCATTACGCGCCGCATCGGGCGGCTCTTCAAGCATTACCTGCTCCATCCCCGCTCGCTGCCCCCCTTCTATTCGGCCAAAGCCCAGCGCGAACCTGCCCAAGTGGCCTGTGACTACATCGCCGGCATGACCGATAACTTTTTCGAGCAGCAATACCGCAAAGTCATCGGCCCATGATGATGGGTGATTTGGTGAGTTGTAGCGGCGGCCTCTGGCCGCCGGTTTTTAGTAGTAAAGGCCGGCGGCCAGAGGCCGCCGCTACAGCATAAGCCGCAGGATTAAGAAGCGAACCCTGCGCTACAAAAAGGCTGCCGGGCGAAGCTTGTCAGGGGCCGCGCTTACAACGACTCCGCACAAGTCAGAATGCAGAAAGCCAAATTGAGAAATTAAGCTTCCGGTTTCAAATCGTCCATCACAAATCACCCATCACAAATTGACCGTATTGTCAGTCTGACGTGACTGGTCTAGACTGTTTCTACGATGCACTTTCGATGGCGGCGAATTTTCACCATGCTGTGGGTTGCCATCCTGTCTGTTTCACTTTTGAGCCACAGTTCGCCAAAATATCAGGCAGAGCAGCCGGAAAAAAGTCTGCCCGCGAGCGCGAATCAGGAAAGCCCGGCGGCGCAGAAACTTTTCGATCAAGCGGCAACCCTGATTAAGCAGAGCCGGTATTCGGAGGCAGTTTCCCTGCTGAGATCGGCGATCAAGCTCGCGCCTGGTCAAGCGAGCTTTCATCACTACCTCGGCTATGCGCTGTGGAAACTCGACCGCTGGAACGAGGCTCAGGCTGAGTTTGAAGACGCTCACCGCCTTGATCCAAAAAATCCCTACACATGCTACTTTCTGGCGCGCGCTGCGGCGTCTCTGGGCCGCCTGGATCAATCTATTGAATATTACGAGGACGTTCTACGGCTGGGTCCGGCGATCTATGACACCAACCAGCGCCTCGGCCAGGCCTACCTGGACAAGGGCGAACTCGGAAAGGCGCGCGTCAGGATCGAGGCCGCTCTCGAGGAAACGCCCTGGGATGGCTCGCTCTACTACCAACTGGGGCGCATCGATCAGCGGGAACACCGTGCTGCCCAGGCGCAGGGAGAATTCGCCGCGGCAACCCGGCTGAAGCACGTGGACCAGACGGCCATCCGCCAGCTTCTCCAACTTGGCGAAGCGATTCAGAGTCATAACACCGATCAAGCGATGGATTTGCGCGCATCGCTCATGAAGCAATCCCCTCCCGACCCGGAAATATTGGATTCTGTAGGCGTTCTGCTCGGCAAAGGCGGGCTTTATGCCGAGGCGCTTGAACCGCTGGAGCAATCGGTAAAGCTGGCGCCCGACTCGTTTGAGTCAAATTACAACCTGGGTCTGACTTTGCTTCGGATGGGGCAGACTCAGGAGGCGCAGACCCGGCTGCAAAGGGCTCTGGCGTTGCAGTCAAATTCCCTCGAAGTGAATAGCTTGCTCGGCGTGCTTTACGTAGAGCAGAACCGGAATCAGGATGCCATCGAGCGCCTTCGGGCCGCGAACCAAGCCTCGCCCGGAGACGCGCGCGTGCTGGCTCTGCTGGGAGAGCAATATCTTATGGGGCATTACGTTAGCGATGCCATTCCCTGCCTCGCCGAAGCGATCAAGCTGCAGCCCGCAAACGAGGGCCTGCGCTATCTGCTCATTGAAGCCTATCAGGAGAAGAATGATTATCAGGACGCGCTGACCGCCGCCCAGAATGCGTCACATGATTTTCCGAGCGCACCGCGCGCGGTTTACGAAGTGGGCCAGCAGCTTGCCAACTTGGGCTTTTATCAGAAAGCGCGGCCCTACGCGGAGAAGGCGCTCGAAATGGATTCCACGCTGGTCTATGCCTACAATCTGCTGGGAGATATTGAGTCCAGAAATGGGCAGTACGAGGCGGCTGCCGAAGCTTTCAAGAAAGCCAAGGCGCTCGACCCGAAAGACCTGCTCGCGCTGCGCGGCATCGGACAAAATCTGATCCGGCTCGGACGCCTTCCCGAAGCGGTTTCCGAGCTGAATCAGGCGATTGCGGTCGAGCCGCAGGATTCCGATCTCTATTTCAATTTGATGCAAGCCTACGTGCGCTTGGGCGAGCGCCAAAAAGCTACTCGAGCGGAAGCGGAGTTTCAAAAGCTCCACGTCCGCGAAATCGCTCAGCGTGGCGCCGAAGCGCCGCGGAGCTTCAGCCCTTCCCCGGCGGCTTCTGCGCTCCGGTAAGGGCGATTTGTAGCAGCGGGCCGGCGAGGCTGTCGACCTGTAACAGAACCGCGATACAACGGCTGCTGGAGGCCAATATTGAAATTTCAACGGCGGGAATTCTTGCGCGGGTTTGCCGCGCTCGGAGCCTTCGCTCGCAAGGGCATGTCCGGCCCGCTTGATCCGGTCATGCCGCCCGGCTCAGCCGCCCCGCGAATCACTTTTAGAAATGTAGCAGCAGAGGCGGGCATAACACCGCTAATCGTCTGCGGGGGGAAAAATAAGCAATCGATCCTGGAAGTGAATGGCACGGGCTGCGTCTGGTTTGATTACAACAACGACGGTTACGTGGACCTTTACATCGTCAATGGCTCTACCCTCGAAGCCATGCTCAACTCTGGTTCCAGCACTCCACGGCCGCGGAATTATCTCTTCCGCAACAATGGCGATGGAACGTTTTCGGACGTCACCCTGCAAGCCGGCGTTGAGGGCAAAGGCTGGGGTTGCGGCGCAGTCGCGGCTGATTACAACAACGACGGATTTGTCGACCTGTTTGTCTACAATTACGGCCCCAACATCCTTTATCGCAACAATGGCGACGGAACGTTTTCGGACGTAACGTCGAAAGCGGGCTTAGCCGGAGACAACATCTGGAGCGGAGGCGCGGCCTTTGGCGATTATGATAACGACGGATTACTCGATCTCTATGTCTCCGGTTACATTGATCTCGACCTGAAAAACCCCCCGCAACTGCACTGCACATTTGAGGGCGTGCCCGTGACCGCCTGCGGGCCGCTTGGCCTCAAAGGAGCGCCTGATACTCTTTACCACAATAACGGCGACGGGACGTTTACTGACGTTACGGATAAAGCGGGCGTCAAGGATACATCGCTTCGCTACGGCTTTAGCGTGGGTTTTGAAGATATCGACGGCGACGGGCGCGCCGATATTTTGGTGATGAACGATTCGGTGCCCAACTATTTCTACCGCAACAAAGGGGACGGAACCTTCGAGGAAATAGGCGTGCTTGCCGGAATCGCCTACAACAGCGATGGGCATGTGCAATCCAATATGGGCCTCGCCATCGGCGATATCGATAACGACGGCTGGATGGACCTGTTCATCACTACCTTTGCCGACGACAATTTCGCCCTGTTCCACAACGAGGGCAAAGGCGTGTTTGACGACATTTCGTACCCCTCGGGCGTGGGCGTTCCCACCATTCCGTATCTCGGCTGGTCCACATTCTTCATGGATTACGACAACGACGGGTGGAAGGATATTTTCTGCGTCGAGGGCCACATCTATAGCGAGGCGCTAGGCGGCAAGATGCACGCACCCTACCGGCAGCGCCCTCAACTCTTTCAGAATTTGCGCAACCTTAAGTTCCGCGAAGTAACTGCTGACGTGGGCCTAGGCAAACTGTTCCTTGCGGGCCGGGGCGGGGCTTGCTGCGACTATGACAATGACGGCGCTTTGGACGCAGCCATCATCTGCATCGACGATTACCCTGTTTTACTGCACAATGACGGCGGAAGCCATGCCGGTAATTGGCTGCAGGTGAAGACGGTGGGTACCAAGAGCAATCGCGATGGCGTGGGCGCTCTGGTGAAGGTAACGGCGGGTGATTTGATCCAGTATGACCGCGTGCGCACCGGCTGCGCGTATATGTCATCGTGCGACATGCGTCTTCATTTCGGGCTTGGCGCCCGCGAAAAGGTCGACTCGATTGAAATCCGCTGGCCCAGCGGCAAGATCGACAAGTTAGCGCGTTTATCCGCTAATCAGGTAGTTGTGGTCCGCGAGGGTGAAGGCCAAATTCCATCGCACTATAAACCATTCCGCAAGAAGTTGTAGCGGCGCCGTCTTACTGACTTCGGCCGCCGGTCTCTATTATACAGAACGTCTAAAGTTCATGCGCATTGTATCAGGGCACGGCTTCAGCCGTGCCGGAACGGAGCGCCCATAATAACAGGGCTTCAGAGTCTGAGTGAGAACTCGACTTTCGGCCCATTCAATAAGGTTTCCGGATCGG
>DASZAE010000017.1:0-17832 GCA_035945515.1 Terriglobia bacterium | reverse complement strand
GAAGCTGGCCGGAACAGACCTCCCCATCCTGGTTGAGGGTGAAAGCGGAGCAGGCAAAGGCGTTTTTGCGCGCTGGATTCACGCGCATTCGCCGCGCCGAGCCGAGGCGTTTATCAAAGTCCATTGTCCGGCCCTTCCCCCAATGCTGCTTGAAAGCGATCTTTTTGGATATGAGCAAGGCGTGTTTGGCGGCGCTTTGAAGCTCAAGGTTGGGCGGCTCGAAGAAGCACGGCGGGGCACGCTTTTCCTCGACGGCGTTTCCGAACTCGATCCCAATCTACAGGCTAAGTTTCTGCGTTTACTCCAGGATGGCCGGTTTACCCGCATTGGGGGCAGCGAGGACAGGCCCACGAACGCGCGCATCATTTGCTCGACACGCGGTTCGCTCGCGGGCCAAGTGGAAGCGGATGAGTTCCGGAAAGACCTATTTTATCGCATCAATGCGGTGCATCTGCGCCTCCCGCCGCTCCGGATGCGCCTGGCGGATATTCCCGCCATTTCAGATTTTCTGCTCGAAGCATTCGGTCGCAAGTACGGCGTCCCGGCGCGGCCATTTTCCTCTGAGTTGATGTGCTTGTTGCAGGCTAGCGCGTGGCCGGGCAACATCCGGCAATTGGAAAATGTAGTCCGGCGCTATGTGGTGCTGGGTTGCGACGAGGAGAGTGTTACCGCTGAGCTTTTGAACGAAACAGGACCAGACCCGCTCTCGGCAGTGGCGTCGAGAGGGCCGGTCGCGCTGAAAAAGGTTGTGCGCGAGCGGGTGCGGGAACAGGAGCGGAGGATTATCCTGCGCACGCTTCATTCTCATCACTGGAACCGGAAAGAAACCGCGCAGGCGCTCGGCATCAGCTATCAAGCCTTGCTCTACAAAATGCGCCAAGATCAACTTTCTCAACAACGCTCGGATGAAACCGCGCAACATGAGTTGTACGCTACCCCTCCCGGGGTCAATCACCCTGGCTATGTTAACTGAATGTCACTTCCGGCTTAAAAGAGTTTCTGCACAGCGCACTAAGCTCTAGAACAGCAGGGTCTGTCCGATTCAGGTTCTACCTCCAACAGACACACGTTGCTCTGGAACTCGCGGCTTCGGCGCGCTTGGCAGGTCAGCGGGTGCGGGACGCCTACTGGCGTCCCCCCGCACTTTGACCCCGATTGCAACTTCCCCTAATTTTTTCTCCAGGTAAATTTTTCCAACTTTGGCCGGATTTTTCTTGCAGATTCTCGATATGCGAGCCGCCCATTCACCTTAAGTCATTTATTTATAAGTGGTTAGTATGATGCGTTGGTGGCGATTAAGATGCTCCTATGTTTGCGGACCATTATCAAAGGAAAGATTAAAACTTCTGCAAGGAGGATAATTATAGTGAAGAAAACCGCAATCCTTTGTTCATTTATTCTGGCTTTATGTTCATTCGCATTTTCTACCCCGATGCCCACCCCTTGCGCGTCCGGAACTCTCAGCGTCTATCAGAGCCTCGGAGCTACGGGTTGCACGGAGGGTAATTTTTTATTTACTGATTTCACCTTTGGCGCAAGCGCCGCCGGCGCTGGATCGATCTTGCCGGTGGACACCGGCATTAGCGTGACACCGCAAAGCACAGCAAGTAATGCCGGCTTTCTTTTCGACGCTGCACTTTCCCCGGCCACTGGTCAGTCACAAGACGTCGTAATTGATTATATTGTGCGGGCCTGGACCGGGGGCAACATCATTACCGATAGCGCGCTGTCAGTCGAGGCCTCCGGAAGCGCCTCTGCAAACATGACCGAATGCTTGGGAGGGCTGCTCCCCGCTTGCAGCGGCGGCAAAATCATCGGGCTGACGGCGAACCCCAATCAATTAGCTGATTTGAATACCTTTGCGGGTGTTTCTACGGTGAGCGCGGGAACGGACATCAGCGCCTCCAACGGCGGAAACATCTCTGGAGAACTGGTTCAGTTTTCTACCGGAGAAGGAGACCCCGGCGGCAACAGTATGGCGCCGGAGCCTGCATCATTGCTGCTCTTTGGAACGGGCGTGCTCGGACTCGCGCTCCTGTTGCGCAAGAAGAAGGTTCGTCTGCCTTTTTAACTTGAAAGCACATTCATCCTAAAAGCCCCGCTGGCCAGCTTGGAGAAAGCCAGCGGGGCTTTTTTATTTTGTTTGGTCCTGGCTCTCGGGGCGGTCCCAACGACTTTGCTGTAGCGGCGGCGTCCTCGCCGCCGGTCTTTGCTAAATAAAAACCGGCGGCAGAAGCCTGTGAAGGACCGCTACAACTGCGCATCACTAAATTGGCAAAGAGAAAGGCAGATGCTGTATGATGGCTTGATCTAAAACCATCATCGGAGCGGAAGATAGACTATGGCTGCGCAGGCTAAAACGGCAAATTTTGATCGATTCGGCACAAAAGAAGTCCAGGTCGGCGTGGTTGGGCTTGGTTATGTGGGCCTGCCTTTAGCCTTGCTTTTCTCGCGCAGAGGCTTCAAAACCACGGGTTTTGACGTGGACAGAGCGAAAATCGAGCGGCTGGAGGCGGGCGAAACTTACATCAAGCACATCACCACCGCTTCCATCGCCGAACAGCGGAAGGATAACCGCTTCCGCGCCACCTCGGATTTTAAGGAGCTTGCGGCGATGGACGCGATTGTTATCTGCGTGCCCACGCCGCTCGACGAGCACCGCGAGCCCGATCTTACCGCTGTCCGCGAAACCACTGAAACTATTCGCCAGCACTTGCGCGCCGGTCAATTGGTGGTGCTCGAAAGCACCACTTATCCGGGCACTACGGACGACGAGGTGCTGCCCATTCTGGAGCAATCCGGACTGCGCTGCCCGGTCGAAGCTTACCGGGTGGACGGAGCTAAAATTATTGATTCTAAAGGATCACACTGCGATTTCCTTTTGGCCTTTTCTCCTGAGCGCGAAGACCCCGGCAATCGCAATTTTGAGACGCATCAGATTCCCAAAGTAGTGGGCGGGGTCAATGGCGCAAGCGCCCGCGCTGCCCATGCGCTTTACGGCCAGGTTTTTGAGCGCGCCGTGTTGGTAAGCTCTTCGCGGGCGGCGGAGATGACCAAAATCCTAGAAAACACATACCGCTGCGTCAACATCGCCCTGGTCAATGAGTTAAAGCTGCTTTCTGAGCGCATGGGCATCGACATCTGGGAAGTGATTGAGGCTGCCAAGACTAAACCTTTTGGGTTCAATGCTTTCTATCCAGGCCCCGGACTCGGCGGCCACTGTATTCCGATTGATCCCTTTTATCTCACCTGGAAGGCGCGCGAATACGATTTTCCCACCCGTTTTATTGAACTGGCGGGTGAAATTAACGCTTCCATGCCGGAGCATGTGGTTAGTTCGCTGGCTAGGGCGCTTGACCAGCGGAAACAGTGCCTGAACGGCGCCACGGTGCTGGTGCTGGGGGTTTCGTACAAGAAGGATATCGACGATCTGCGCGAATCGCCCTCGCTGCGGATCATTAAGCTGCTGCGCGAGCGGGGCGCCCAAGTGGATTACCATGACCCCTATTTCCCGCGTCTGCACAAGATGCGGCACTATGATTTCGAGGACATGGTCTCCGTGGAGCTTACGGCCGAGTCGCTGAGCCGGTTCACTGCGGTGGTGATTTCAACTGATCATTCGGCCTATGATTATCCCTTTATTGTGCGCTCCTCGCGGCTGGTAATTGACACTCGCAACGCAACACATCAAGTGAAGGAAAACCTGGAGAAGATTGTGCATTGTTGAAGAGCGGCGATGCGTTTGGCGGTCTGAGTGATATAGTTTGGGTAAGGTAAACGCGCATGAGCAGGGATGAATTGCTGGCACGAATCACAATCAATCCAAAGGTTTGTTTTGGAAAGCCGTGTATCCGCGGCCATCGTATTTGGGTTTCTCTAGTGCTGGACTTTCTCGCCAGCGGGATGAGCATTGAAGATGTGTTAAAGGATTATCCCGTCCTCGATGCCGACGATGTGCTTGCGTGCATCGCTTATGGAGCCGAGATGTCGCGCGAACGATACATTGAAATCCCCGCTGAAACGCATTCATGAAAGTTAAGCTCGATGAGAATCTTGGCCGTAGTGCCGTTGAAATGCTTGCCCGTGCGGCACACGACGTGGCGACCGCGGCCTCGGAAAATCTCTTCTCGGCTACTGATGAACAGTTGATTGAAGTCTGCAGGAGTGAAGGGCGCTGCCTGGTTACTTTAGACCTGGACTTTGGAAATCCGCTGCTCTTCAAACCCTCAAAATACGCTGGCATCGCGGTGCTGCGTCTGCCGCGCAAACCCTGTCATCAGGACCTTTTGGATGTAGTGCAAACGCTGATTGGCGCATTGAGTCAAGGTGACATCGGCGGAAAACTGTGGATTGTCCAAAAAGGGCGCGTGAGAGAGCACCAGGAGGAATCTCACGAATGAATAGGGTTCGCACGATATTTTATAAAACCTATATTTATCAATGTGTTAGAATTAGCAACTTTCCGGCCTTTGGCGTGTTTACTTAGGTGTGGCAACGATGGCGATTGATTCCGACCTGGAATTGATGCTGCGGGTCCGGAGCGGAGACGCGGAATCGTTCGAGATCCTGCTCAGCCGCTACCGCCTTCCTTTGGTGAGCTTCTTTGTCCGCATGGTGCGCGACCGCGCGCTCGCCGAGGATTTGGCGCAGGAGGTCTTTCTTCGCGTTTATCAGGCCCGCCAGCGATATCAACCCGAAGCCCGGTTTACCACATGGCTTTACCGTATTGCCACCAATCTGGCTTTGAACGCCATCCGGGACCGCAAGGCGGGGGACGCGCCAGCCGTGGATGACGACGAAGACGGCGCGCCGCGCGTGGCCCGTGTTGCGGACACGCGGGCGACAGCGGAGGAGCAATTGATGCAGGCGGACCGGGAACGGTTGATCCGCGAGGCGGTCGAGTGTTTGCCGGAGAAACAGCGCGCCGCCGTTATTTTGCATAAATATCAAGAGGTGGACTACCGCCAGATTTCCTCGGTGCTGGGGCTGAGCGAGAGCGCGGTGAAGTCCCTGCTATTCCGGGCCTATGAGAACCTCAGAGTGCGGCTGGAGCCTTTGCTCCAGGAGGGCAAAATATGAAAACGCCCAAGACGTGCGTTGAAAAAGAACAGATTTTTGCTTACGTTCATCACATGCTTCACGAGGGCGAAGCCGGGCGCGTGGAAGCGCATCTGGCGTCTTGCGCTGAATGCCATAAAATTGCAGAGGGATTTCAGAGGCTTGATTCAGTGCTCGGCGAATGGAAGCCGGCGGAGCCTTCGCCCTGGTTTGATGCTCGCGCTCGCGCCCGCGTCGCCGCCCAGGCAAGGCCGTGGCGATACTTGCCGCGTCTCGGTTGGCGAGGTTGGTCGGCAGTCGCGGCGGCGGCCGTGGTGGCGATGGTTGTGAGCGTGGCCATGCTGCGCCCGCCTCGCTCAACGCATGGGGTTCGGAACATGGAAGCAACCGTATCCGCCACGCCGGCGCCGCGTAAATCCGATGCCGCGCCCGCTCCGGCCAGTCCAGCGGCCAATGAAACAAGCGAGGCGGCTAACGCATCCACCGGACCCGCGGCGACGGCAGACGGCGGCACGGCCACGGTGGCTCAAACACAGCCGGCGACTCAGGAAATTGATCTTTATAAAAACCTAAACGTCCTCGAAAACTACGATATGCTGGCCAATTTCGATGTGCTTTCAGAATTACCTCAGGCAAGTAGCAGCACAAGCGACTAAGAAAAGCCGCGCAGCTTTCCCCGTGGCGGGGATGGCGGCGCTCGCTTTGCTGTTGCTTGCCTCTTCCGGACCCGCATGGGCGCGGCGCGTTCAGGCGCGGCCTCCAAGAATCCCTAAGCCGCCCCGCCAGCAACAGGCATTGCGGCAGAGACGCATCCAGCAGGATACGCATAAGCACGCGCCTGGATTCTTCCGCGATCTGCGGGAATTGCCACCCCAGCAGCAGGATAAAATCCTGCGCAACGACGCCCAGTTTCATAATCTGCCGGCTTGGCGTCGCCAGCAAATCCGCCAAAACCTTCAGCGTTGGAACAACCTGACGCCGCATCAGAAACAGGTTTTGCGGCAGCGCGAAGAAATCGTGCAGAGCTTGCCGCCCGAAAAGCGCCAGCAACTGAGCACTGTCTTCCCGGAATACCGTAAGCTAGGGCCGGCCAAGCAACAGCAGGTGATGAGCACCTTCGAGCGGATGCGCAATATGCCCCCCGGTCGGCGCCAGCAATTCCTCAACAGTCCGCAATTTCAGCAACGGTTTAATCCGCGCCAGCGGGATGTGCTGCGCGGGCTGAACAACCTGCTGCCGCAATAAAGCAGGGACGAGGGACGAGCAAAAATCAAAAAAGAGTGCTCTTCTTACCCCAGCACATTTTCGTGCACGGATAACTGAGCCTGCCAGCGCCTCCATACGGTTATCAAGAAAACCAGCAAAACCGGCACTCTGGCCCATTGAATCACGCTGAAGATATCGAGCAACCGGGCGTTAAGCCAAAAGGGATGCGACTGAGCGGTTGACTGAGGGTTCGGGAAGTAGGCCTCCATATACCAGAGCAAAATTACGGATGCGACGTAGCAGATAACGAGAACCGCCGCAAGCTTCGAAATCATGCGGCTCATCATTGGAAGTATATTCGTGTTGAATCCTATAAAAATCGCAACCCACAGTAGCCGTCTGACCAACCAGATCGACTGGCTAACCAGCGCGAGCGGCACGCTAAAACTCACAGTGACGTTTGGCCGGCTACTCAGAATCGCCGTTGCGTGCATGGCCCAGATGACGAGCAGCTCGCTTATTAGCATCAATGCTGCGGCGGTGATCGCCGCAATGCTGCGGGCCTCGGGTTTGATTCGGCCACAGGCCTCACCGTAAAGGAATACGAAGAATACGGGCAAGACAACGGCTGGAATGAAAGCTCCAATTGTCGTTAATGCGAAATGCGCCAGTCTTATGAGGGAAAAAATGCCGAGAAAGAAGAAGTACGCACGGGGAACCAGTTCTATGGCGCATCCTATAGCTGCGACCAATGCCGCCTTGCGAATCGTCATACGAGGGTGTGCTGAGTCCAGTTGAAGGTTGAGCGGCGTTCCCTTGACCAGATTCGCGTAGAATTGGGTGGAGAAACTCTCAAAAAAGGAGAACCGTCGCGGAGAAAGAATACCACACTGTCTACGGGTGGCGCGTAATCGCGCATTTCGCGATGTGTGCGCCCTTGCCGGAGTTAAGCCCGCGCCAGCTGGATGTGCTGCGCGGGCTGAACAACCTGCTGCCACAGTAAAAGCAAGAGATAAGAGGCAAGCGGCGAGAGACGTAAGACACGGGTTCTTGCTTGTCTCCTGCTCCTTGACTCACGCCCCTTAGTTGACCTATCGGTCTGGACAAGATAACTTTGTGAGCGGAAACAATTTCATCCACGAGGAGAAAATTCATGGCTCGCATTGCACGAGAGGTTGTTCAAAAGGCGGGAATAGACATTAACAAGTTGCTGGATATGTTGATTCGCAACGCTTCCGCCGAACTCACCACTTTTTACTATTACACCATCCTTCGCATCAATTTAATCGGATTAGACGGCGAGGGCTTAAAGGAGATTACCGAGGACGCGCGCATCGAAGACCGCAATCATTTTGAGGTTCTTGTGCCTAGGATTTATGAGCTGGGCGGCGAGTTGCCCGACAATATGAACGCTTTCCACGACCTTTCGGCCTGCCCGCCCGCTCACTTGCCCAAGGATCCGCGAGATGTCAACGCCATGCTTCAGGTTCTGGTGAGCGCCGAACGGTGCGCAATCGCGGGCTATACCGCGATCTGCAACTATACCTTCGGAAAAGATCACCGGACGTATGATCTGTCACTGGGCATCCTGCACGAGGAAATTGAGCACGAGGCGTGGTTCTCGGAATTCCTAGGCGAAGGGCCTTCCGGCCACTTCCGTCGCTCGGGCACCGGCTCCGATCGCAACTCGCCGTACACCTCTAAGTTCATGCCTCATTGAGTGGTTTGGGCAGGAGGACGCGAAAGGGCACGATTTTCAGTTGTGCCGCAGGCGAGTCCGCGAAGGATTTCCTAAAATAGCGGTTGGCGCGCGCACGGCGAGCGGCTGAAGCCGCGCAGATGTAAACTGCGCCGTGTCTTCGCCAACCCGGCGGTTAATCAGTTAGTGATTGACCGTGGGGCGTTCCCCTGCATGAAAAACCCAAGACCAGGAAGCACTGGCCATGGTTACTTCTGGTAGCGCCGGCATTCCTTCGCTGCGCTCAGGACAGGCTTTGCCGGCTGTTACGCAAGTATATTGCCTGCATCGTCGCTGGGCTCGAATGCTCCAGCACTTGCCGCCGGGACGGCGGCGCTACCTCGCGTAGCGTCACTATAATTTGTAATCCTCACTAGTTTTATCCAAGCGAGTCCCATCCGCAAAATCTTTCCACAGCTCGCACCCAATTTTGTGAAATTTCGCAAATGCCTGCATCCGGTATTACAATTTACCGGGGCCTAATTCAAACCGATGCAAGAACGACGGCAGGAACATGGGGCGGCGGTTCGGGCAAAAGCGAGCATCCCTTTGGAGGCGCTCGCTCGCGCGGTGGGCAAGGAGAGTCTGCTCTCGCAGCCGGAAGACCTGATGCTTTATGAATACGATGGCCTTTCATCGCAGGCTCTGCCGGACGCAGTGGTGTTTCCATCGAGCACTGCTGAAGTTGCGGCCGTGGTGAAGCTCGCGGCGCAATACGAAATCCCCGTGGTGGCGCGCGGGGCGGGCACGGGATTAAGCGGTGGGGCCGTCGTCAAAGAGGGCGGCATCGTGGTGAGTCTCGCGCGCATGAAGAAGATTCTCGAAATCGATCCGGAGAATCAGCGGGCGCGGGCGCAGCCGGGCGTGGTGAATCTCGATCTGTCGCTCGCGGCGTCCGAATACGGCTACTACTACGCGCCCGACCCGTCCAGCCAAAAGGCCTGCACGCTGGGCGGGAACGTGGCGGAGAATTCCGGCGGCCCGCACACGCTTGCTTATGGCGTAACCACGAATCATGTGCTTGGCCTCGAGATGGTGCTGCCCGACGGCTCCATTGTGCGAGCCGGCGGAATCTGCCGGGAGACGCCCGGCTACGACGTGCGCGGGCTGATGATTGGTTCGGAGGGGACATTTGGCATTGTCACGGAAATCATCGTGCGCCTTTGCCGCAAGCCCGAAGCGGTGAAAACGCTGCTTGCGGTCTACGACCGGTGCGCCGACGCGACGCAAACCGTGGCTGCGATTACGGCGCGGGGGGTGACGCCGGCGGCGCTTGAAATGATGGATGGACTCATGCTCCGCGCCCTGGAGGACGCCACGCACGCCGGCTTTCCGGTGGATGCCGCTGCCGTCCTGCTGATTGAAATCGAAGGATTGCGCGAGGCGGTGGAAGAAGAAGCGAGCGGGATTGAATCCGTCTGCCGCGAAAACCGCGCGCGCGAGGTCCGCCTGGCGAAGACGGCGCAGGAACGTGAACTGCTCTGGCGCGGGCGCAAGAACGCTTTCGGCGCCATCGGACGCATGAGCCCCAGCTTCTACGTGCAGGACGGCGTAATCCCGCGCACGCGGCTGCCAGAGATGATGGAATACATGGAGCAGGTGCAGAAGAGGCACGGTTTGCGGATCGCCAACATTTTCCACGCCGGGGACGGCAATCTGCATCCTCTCATTTTGTATGACTTGCGAGACGCGGAGGAGACGCAGCGGGTGATGCGCGCGGCTCAGGAGATTATGACCAAATGCGCCGAACTCGGCGGCTCGATTACCGGCGAGCACGGCGTGGGCCTCGAAAAGAATGAGTTGATGCCGTTGCTTTTTTCCGAAGACGATCTCGCCATGATGCGCGGCATCAAGCAGGTGTTTAATCCCCGAGGGACGTTTAACCCTGGCAAAGTGCTGCCCACGGGCAAGATGTGCGGCGAATTGCGCGTGCAGCCGGTGGGAGCCTGATAGGGTTGCTCCACTTTGCGGTGGGGCGCGCGGACCGCCACTTAGTCGTAGAGGCGAAGTTATGAGTCACGTGTCATTGCACGGACTTTCGGTCATCGTCAGCGAAGACAACTGCCTGACCGATGCCGCGACGCTCACGACGTTCTCGGTGGATGGCCTGGTTCCGCAATGCGCCGTCTTCCCGCGTTCCGAAGACGAGGTGGCGCGCGTGCTGAAGCGCGCGGCGGAATGCGGCTTGGCCGTGATTCCTTGCCGCAACACCACCAAGCTCGGCGTGGGCGGAATTCCACGCCGGTACGACGTGACGCTCAGCCTGAAGAATCTCAGCGAAATCAGGCGATTCGAGCCGGCGGATCTCACCGTCAGCGCCGGGCCGGGCATCGAGCTGGCGGATTTTCAACGCCTCCTCCAGCCGCACCGCCTATGGCTGCCCCTCGATCCCCCAGGGGCGGGCAGGGCGACTCTGGGCGGCATTGTGGCGGCGAATGCGTCGGGGCCGCTGCGGCTCAAATACGGCGCGCCGCGCGACTTCGTACTCGGCATGAGGGTTGCCACGCCCGACGGGAAAATCATTAAGACTGGCGGCCAGGTGGTGAAGAACGTCGCAGGCTATGACCTCTCGCGGTTGCTGACCGGCTCTTACGGCACGCTCGGCGTGATCGTGGAAATCAGCCTGAAGCTCTTTCCACTGTCCGCGGCGAGGACGTCTTGGAAGGCGCGCGTGCCCGATCTCAATGTGGCGCACGAACTCCGCCGCAAGATTTTGCAGTCGCCGCTTGGCCCAACGCGGATGGCGCTGCTCGATGGCGGGGCGGCGGCGTTTGCCGGCGGTAACGCGCCTGAAAGCTCCGATGGCGCGGAAGGCGGTTTTGAGATATGGATGGAGTTTAGCGGGTCCGATCGCGTGCTCGCGCGTTGCGCGCAAACGCTCGGCGAATTGGCTCAGGCTGCGGGCGTGGCCACCGAGGCGCTGGCGGAAGGCATTGCCAGCGCGGGCTGGGATCGCATCGCCGATGCCTCTTTTCTCCTTTCGGAGCATTGCGAAAATCTGATTGCGCTGAGAGTAACGCTGCCTATCGCTTCGAGCGAAAGCTTCGTGGAGCTTATCGAAAATGAGGCGAAAAAGCACGGTGTGCGCGCAGCGTGTTTTTGCCAGAACGGCGTGGGCATTGTTCGTGCGTGCCTGATGCCCAAGGATTTCGATCTAGGGCTTGCTACTGTGATCACAAGACTGCGCGCGCAGGCTGCCGAGCGCGGGGGCGCTTTAGTTATTGAAAGGTGTCCATCCGAAATGAAGAAGCACGTTGACGTTTGGGGGTCTGTAGGCAGCGATTTCGCCCTCATGCACAAACTTAAGGAACTCTGGGACCCGAAAGGCACGCTCTCGCCCGGGCGCTTTGTGGGTGGCCTGTGACTATGCGCAATGCCATGCCCAAAATATCGACTTCCTCCGCTGGAAAAAGCAACTATGGTCCCGGCGAAGCGCCCGTTTGGGATGACTATTCGAAGTGTATTCACTGCGGCCTCTGCCTGAATAGCTGTCCAACCTATCGCGTGCTGGGCCAGGAGATGGATTCGCCGCGCGGGCGAATCTATCAGATGATTCAAGTGGACCGGGGACGGCTTGAGATGGGCGAGAGCTTTGCGCGTCACATCAATCTCTGCCTGGATTGCCGCGCCTGCGAAACTGCGTGTCCATCGGGTGTTGAATACGGGCGGCTCGTTGAGGCGGCGCGCGGTCAGATTGAGCGTTATTCACAACGTTCGGTTTTGAGCGGCTTCTTGCGCAGCCTATTCTTCCGCGGTTTGCTTCCGCATCCTGGGCGCTTGCGGGCCATGGGTTGGTTTTTGCGAGCCTATCAACGCTCTGGCGTGGAGAAGGCAATCCAGGCGTCTGGGCTGCTCAAAATCCTTCCCGGTAATCTGGGTCAGATTTCTCGGCTCTCACCGCGCATGGAAAAGCCATTTTTCTTTGATCGCATGGGGAGCGTTATTCCTGCCATTGGGCCGCGCCGCTATCGAGTGGCCCTCATTGCAGGCTGCATCGCTCAGGTCGCCTTTGCGCGGCTGAACGACGCCACGGTGCGCGTGCTCGCCCGTAACGGTTGCGAAGTGACTATTCCTGCTGAGCAGGGTTGTTGCGGCGCGCTGCATGTCCACGCCGGTTTCCGGGATATGGCGCGCGCAATGGCCTTGAAGAATATCCGGGCGTTTGAGGCAGGGAAGTATGATGCGATCATTACCAACGCGGCGGGGTGCGGTTCGGTTCTAAAGGAATATCCCGAGCTGTTTGAGCACGAGCAACGTGAGCATCTGGCGGCGGCAAAGACGTTCAGCGCCAGCGTAAAAGACGTTACCGAGTTCCTGGCTGAGATTGGCGTCGACCGCGAGATGAAGCCGGTCCATCAGCGCGCGACTTATCAGGACCCGTGCCATCTCGGTCATGCGCAGCGCATCCGGTCTGCTCCGCGTGAACTGATCGCCGCAGTGCCTGGCCTCGAATTCGTCGAGCTGAAAGAGGCGGAGGTCTGCTGCGGCAGCGCGGGCATCTACAATGTGGTGCATAACGATCTTTCCATGAGCCTGCTCGACGTCAAAATGGAGCGCGTGGACGAAACCCGCGCCGGGTTGATCCTCACCGCCAACCCTGGTTGTATGATCCAGTTGCGCGCCGGCGTCGCCGCCAGCGCCAGTCCGCATCGCCGCGTGCTGCATGTGGTCGAATTGCTGGACGAAGCCTATGGCGGTTCCGCGGCATCCTTGGAATAAGCCATTTATCTTCTCTACATTGACGGCCGCGTCAGCAAGCCATAAAATGGGTTTGAGACAGACCGCAGATGCCTGACCCTCGATATCACCGCGTCTCAAAGCCGGTCCCTCCGTTGCGCCCGCCTAAAGTCCGCAGCCGCCGCCTGTTCGGTCAGCTCGCCTTCGTCATTCTGGTGCTGCTTGCCATTGGAGTGGGCGCGCTCGCGGGGATGCTGTTTGTCTACTCGTCCAATCTGCCGCAAATCAGCGAGCTCTTCGATTACCGTCCTGACGTCATGACTTCGCTTTACGCGGATGACGGCAGCGTGATTGGCACGTTTGCACTCCAGCATCGCGCGCTTGTGACCTATCAGCAGATTCCGCCGATGCTCCGCAACGCCATTATTTCTGAAGAAGACCGTCATTTTGAAAGCCACTTTGGAGTGGACGTGTTGCGTATTGTGCGGTCCGCAATCGTTGATATGGTGGAGTGGCGCAAAGTCGAAGGCGCGAGCACCTTAACCCAGCAATTAAGCCGGCGGCTTTTCTTGACTCCGGAGAAATCCTGGAAGCGGAAAATGCAGGAGGCGCTGCTGGCCATTCAGATCGAGCGCCATTTCACCAAGGCCCAAATCTTCACGCTCTATTGCAACGTCATGCCGTGGGGAGCTGGCAGTTTTGGCGCTGAGGCCGCGGCTGAGCGATATTTCGGCAAGCGCCTGAACGAGATTACCCTGCCTGAAGCCGCCATGCTCGCGGGCATTCTTCGCAGCCCGGACAATTATTATTCGCCCATCCATCATCCCGCGCGCGCCCTTGCGCGCCGCAATGAAGTTTTGGCGTCTATGCTCAGCAACGGGAAGATCGGCGATGAGCAGTATCACGCGGCCATCCGGACGCCGCTCGGACTGCATGTGCAGAAATGGAACCGCGAAGTGGCGCCCTATTTTGTCGATTACGTCCGTGCGACCCTGCTGAATAAATACAGCGCGGCCACGGTGAATACGGACGGGCTTCGCGTCTATACGTCGCTCGATCCCGCGCTGCAAGCAATCGCGGTAAAGGCTTTGCGCGATGGGCTGCGGTCGTATGACAAGAGCCGCGGCTGGCGAGGCGCGGAAAAGAACATCTTCCGGCGGTCCGGGGAAGCGCAGAACAGCCAGCCCGAAACACTTGAGACCTACCATGATTCGAGTTGGGATGCGCCGATAACTGAGGACAGCCGCATTCGCGGGCTGGTGATGGCGGTAAAGCCTGATTATGCGCTGGTGAGATTTGGCGATCTCACGGCGCGCATAACGCCGGCGGACTTCGCCTGGACCAAGCTCGCCACGCCCGCAGACGTCTTTCGCGCTGGGGACGTGGACCTGTTTCATATTACGTCGGTCGGGGAGCGCACCGTTCAGGCGACGCTGGATCAGTACCCCGCGGTTCAGGGCGCGATCCTGGTGCTCGACAACAAGACCGGGGAAATCCGCGCAATGGTGGGCGGCTACAATTACAACCGGAGCGAGTTCAACCGCGCCGCTCAGGCGGAGCGCCAGGTAGGGTCTTCCTTCAAGGTTTACGTATATTCTGAGGCGCTGCTTGACGGCATGGGCCCATTTGACACCATCCTTGACGAGCCAGTGAGCTACGGAAAGTGGTCGCCTCACAACTATGACGACCGCTTTGAGGGCCGCATCACGCTGCTGCACGCGCTGGCCGAATCGCGCAACGTGCCCGCCGTCCGGCTGCTGGCCGAAGTGGGCATCGACAAGGTCATCCGGCTCTGCCGCGAGTTTGGGATCACATCGCGCCTGGTTCCAGACTTGCCTTTGGCGCTAGGCGCTTCGTCCCTGACGCTGCTCGAGCACACTTCCGCTTACTCGACGTTTCCTGACGACGGCCTGCACATCTCGCCGCGCGCCATCACGAGCGTCTCCGATTATGAAGGCCGTAGGATCGACGATTTCGCGCCGCAAATTACCGAAGTTCTTCCAGGCGGCGTATCCCGGTTGATGGTTTCCATGCTGCGCGAGGTGATTAATTCCGGCACGGCGGTGAAAGCAAAACCGCTGGCAGACCAATACCCGATTGCGGGCAAGACGGGCACCACGAATGACTTCTCCGACGCCTGGTTCATCGGCTTTTCCCCCTCGATAACGTGCGGCGTCTGGGTGGGGTACGATGATCATCACACGCTCGGCAAGGGCGAAGAAGGGTCGCACGTGGCTCTGCCCATTTGGATCGAGTTCATGAGCCAGGCTCTCAAAAAGCAACCGGCGCAGCAGTTCCCTGACTCGCCGCTCCTGACCAATCCCATTCAAGTGAAGCAGATCCTGGCGAGCGCCGGGCCGGCCAACCTCTATCAGGCAAATCCGGCGATGCAGCCGGCTCCTGCAGGCGCTTCGAGCGCGACGGTGATCACCCCATCTTCATCACGAAGCGCAATACCTTCCGGCACGGCGCAATGACAGGGTAAGCGCCCGGCAGAGCCAGGAGACTTGCGGCTGTAGAGGCGGCGTCTCGCTGCGCGTCTTTACTAATCGAAAACCGGCGGCCAGAGGCCGCCGCTACAAGAGCTTGTCGCCTCTCTCCAAAGGCGCTTCACGCCGGGCGCGCGCGCGAGGAGTCAAAATCCAATGTTTCCGTTTCAAGGCGTCGACTTTCTGCAAGTGGATTCGCTCCTGAGCGATGAGGAAAAGCTTGTCCGGCAGACAGTGCGCGAGTTTGCGAACCGCGAGGTGATGCCTCATATCGAGGAGTGGAGCCGCGAGGCCAAGTTTCCCGCCCATCTGATTGGGCCGATGGCGGATCTCGGTCTCTTCGGCGCCAACCTCGAGGGCTACGGCTGCGCGGGCATGTCGAACGTGCAGTATGGCCTGGTCATGCAGGAGCTGGAGCGGGCCGACAGCGGACTGCGAAGTTTCGTCTCCGTTCAGGGCGCTCTGGTGATGTACCCGATTCATGCCTACGGCAGCGAAGAGCAGAAACAGCGATGGCTGCCCGCATTGCAGCAAGGCAAGGTTGTAGGATGTTTCGGGCTGACCGAGCCAGACTTCGGCTCGAATCCCGGCGGGATGCGCGCGCGCGCCGTGAAGGACGGCGACGCATATGTTCTTAACGGCGAGAAGGCCTGGATCACTTCCGGATCGCTTGCCGGCGTTGCGCTCATCTGGGCGAAGACCGCAGAAGGCATTCGCGGGTTTCTGGTGGAGCAGGGAACGCCGGGCTTCAGCGCGCGCGACATCAAAGGGAAATGGTCGCTGCGCGCTTCAGTGACCAGCATCCTGACGTTTGACGGCGTCCGCGTGCCGGCGCGCAACATGCTGCCGCGAGCGCAGGGTTTAAGTGCTCCACTCAGTTGCCTGACGCAGGCGCGCTATGGAATCGGATGGGGCGTGATTGGCGCCGCGATGGCCTGCTACAACGAGGCGCTTGAATACGCCAAGACGCGCGCCCAGTTCGGCGGAAAGCCCATCGCGAGCCATCAGCTTATTCAGGAAAAGCTGGTGGAAATGATCAGCGGGATTAGCCAGGCTCAGCTTCTCGCATTGCACGTGGGCCGGCTCAAAGACAAAGGCCGCGCTGACTTCGCTCACGTTTCCATGCTGAAGCGCAACAATGTCAGGATGGCGCTCGAAGCGGCGCGCAACGCCCGGGACATTCTCGGAGCAAACGGCATTGCGGATGAGTATTGCGTCTTCCGGCACATGGCGAACCTCGAATCAGTCTCCACCTATGAGGGCACGCATAACATTCACACGCTATTGATTGGCGAGCGGATTACCGGCCTGGCGGCGTTTGAGCCGTGACCGCGCCGGCCGCCGCGCCCGCGCGAATGCTGGCGTAATGCCGCCCTTTTGGCGCGAAGTAGCCAGGCCGCGTGCGAACCACCAGATGTTTATGCGAGCTGGGCATGAACGCCACCACTCGCACCTGCCGGAAGCTTCCGTCTCTTGCGGTGTTGGTGGGGTAATAGGCGAGGGTATACTGATCGCGGATCTCGTGCGCGATGTGCTGGCAAACGTCGTCCACTTCGTTAAGCGATTTGGGGAAGTACGCTTTGCCGCCCGTCGCTTCCGCCAAGTCCTTCAGCACCTTGGCTGCGTGATGGTCGCCGCCGCTGTGGATGTGAAATAGCCCGCCTGAGTTCTCGTCGTCTCCCCCCAGCAAGCCGATGGTATAAATCTCGGCGTTCGATTTCTGCGCGAACTGGACAAGCTGAGTGAATGTGTAGCGGCTGGAGTTGTCGTCGCCGTCGGTAACCACCAGCAGAACTTTCTTGTCGCGGTTTCCCAGCTTCAAATGGTCGAGCGAGGCGACGACCGCGTCGTAGAGCGCCGTGCCCCCGCGCGAGTCGATTTTGTCCAAGGCCGATTCGAGCTGCTGCATGTTGGCGGCGAAGTTGCCCGGCGTATCGACATAATAGACGTCGTTAAAGTTTACGACAAAGACCTGGTCGTTCGGGTTTGAGGTTTTGACGAAGGTGAGCGCCGCGGCGTCGACGGAGGGCCGCTTAGGCCTCATGCTGCCGCTGTCGTCAATGACGATGCCCATCGTCACAGGAACATCGGCGTGCGAAAACACGGCGAGCTTCTGCTCCACGCCGTCTTCATATACGCGAAAGCTGGGCTCGCCGAGATCGTCGATCATCTGGCCTTTGTTGTTATAAACCGTGGCGTGGAGCACCACCAAGTTGGTTGTGGTGTGCAAAATGAACTGCCCGTTTTGCTTTTGCGCCGCCGGAGGCTGGGGTTGAGCCGGTTGGGCCTGTTGAGATGATTGCGCCGGCTGAGCCGCATGAGCTTGCTGAGACGGAGCGGCCGCCTGCGCGCCGCCCCGCAAAGGCGGCGCGGCCCAGACAAGGAAGGCGAATAAGACCAGCAGGATTGCTCCCGCCGCCGGCACGGCGGGAAGAGGGAAGAGAATTTTCTTACTGTGTCGGAGCATAGTACCCTGTGCGAGCATATACCTGCAGAGGCGGCAGTCCGCGGGGCGGATTCAACTTCACCTTAATCCTTCTCCACCTTCCATCGTTCACCAGATTCGACGGCTTGTAGCCAATCACGTATTGGTTGCGCAGCTCGATGGAAATTTTTTCCGCGATGTCGGGCAGTTCGTCCGCGTCTTCCACGCTGAACATGCGG
>DASZAE010000016.1:0-2152 GCA_035945515.1 Terriglobia bacterium | reverse complement strand
ATTGTCGATGAAGCTCAGAACCTTTCCGAGAGCGTTCTGGAAGAGATTCGCCTGCTGACGAATCTGGAGACTTATACCGAAAAACTTTTGCAGATTGTGCTCTCGGGCCAGCCCGAGCTTGAAAACAAGCTGCGTCAGCCGCACCTGCGGCAATTACGCCAGCGCATTACGCTGCGCAGCAAAACGTATCCGCTCACGCCCGCGGAGACGGAAGGTTACATCAATAGCCGGCTGCGGGTTGCGGGCAGCGAGGGGCAGCCCATCTTCGCCCCGGAAGCCATAGAAGCTGTGCACAAATATTCGCGCGGCATACCTCGCATGGTGAACATCCTGTGCGAACACAGCCTGATTAATGCTTTTGCCGACCAGCGCCGGCCGGTCACGGCCCCGGTTGTTGCCGCCGTGGCCCGGGATTTTGAGTTGCAGGCCGCCGAACCCGCGCCTTCTGCGGAAGCGGGAATTGCAGCGTCTGGGGACGGCGCGCAGCTTGAAGACGCGCTGCAGGGCTTGACGGCGCTGATGGACCGGCTGCGGCGCACGGAATAGAGGCGATTGTAGCGGCGGCCTCTGGCCGCCGGACTTTACTTTTTAGAGACCGGCGGCCAGAGGCCGCCGCTACACGCAGTTGTCACAAAGATTGAAAAGCCGCGAGTTGCCGATAAAGAGGGGTAAGACTTTATGAGCAGAATCCACGATGCGCTGAAGAAGGCTGAGCAGGACCGGGCGGCCGGCCATTCCTCGGTAGGGCTGAGCGCGGCTGAGCCTCCCGAAGTCGCGCAACCGAAAGAGAAAGAGGAAGCTGGCCACGAACTGGCGGCCTCTTTGAAGCTGCCGCTTTCCACGTTCCAGGGCGGGACAGCGATCACGCTCGAAAGCTGGGTGTCTTCTTGTCCCTCCACTACTTGGAAACCGGATCTGCGCTCCCTGCTTTTTGCTGATCCTGGGACGCGCCAGATTGGCATGGAAGAATTCCGCACGCTGCGCACACACCTCTCCCAGATGCGGGAAAAGCTTCCGCTGCAGACCATCCTGGTGACGAGCGCGCTGCCCGCCGAAGGCAAGACTTTTATTGCGGCCAACCTGGCCCAGGTTTTTGTTCAACAGCGCGGCAAAAGGGCGCTGCTGATTGACGGAGACTTACGCCTATCGCGGCTCCATGCGATGCTCGGCACGACGCGCTCGCCCGGCCTTTCCGATTTTTTGCGCGGCAAGGCGGACGTGGCGGAGGTCATCCAGCGAGGCGTTCCAGACAACCTCTTTTTTATTCCAGGAGGGGAGCCAGTTTCAAATCCCATGGAACTCATCGGAAACGGGCGTCTCAAAGGCTTGCTGCACCGCCTGGCGCCGCTTTTTGACTGGATTGTGATCGATTCTCCTCCTTGCGTGCCCTTGTCCGACGCCAACGTTCTGGCCGACTTTTGCGACGGAGTGTTGATGGTGGTCCTCGCCGGTAAGACTCCATTCGACATGGCCCAGAAAAGCGGCCAACAGTTTCGCGACAAGCGTTTGCTGGGAGTAGTGCTCAACCACGTCGCGCCCCAAGCCTCTTATAGCGCCCATTATTATCACGCCTCCGCGGACGATTCCGCGGGGCGCAAAGTCTAATCAAGGAATAGCCTGCCGTGGTTCGTCTCTTCAACGTCTATTATCCCGTCCGTACCGTAGTGTTGATCCTCGGGGAGACTGCCATTGTGTGCGCATCGTTCATTGCGGCCGCGATGATCCGTTTAGGTCCCGATGCGTCGTTGGTGCTGGATTATGAGAACGGGATTTATAAGGTGCTGGCGATTGCCGTCGTCGCGTTGCTCTGTTTCTATTGTTTCGACCTTTACGACGCTGAGCGCGTTCCGGCAGGCGGCGAGACGTTTTTCCGCCTTTTGGTGGTCTTAGGCGTTATCGCTTTTCTGCTGGCGGCGCTTGGTTTCTTCTTCCCGAATTTCCTCCTCGGCAACGACATCTTCCTGCTCGGCCTTTTTATCCTCACCATTTCCCTGATGGTCTGGCGCTGGGCGTTTCTGTGGTTGATCTCGCGCCCCTTTTTGCGGGAACGGGTGTACGTGATGGGATCGGGAGAGCGCGCGCGGCGGCTGGTTGAGTCGCTCCGCGCCCGTCCGGACCTTGGGCTGGAAGTCGTAGGCTGGGCGGGCGCGGC
>DASZAE010000015.1:0-8830 GCA_035945515.1 Terriglobia bacterium | reverse complement strand
CTCTGGCCGCCGGTCTTTACTATTAAAAACCGGCGGCCAGAGGCCGCCGCTACAGTAAGTAAATGACCGTCGCCCCCTTGTGGGAGCGGTTCACAGGCTGGCTTTTCCGGGCCTATCTACGGGTGGAGGTGATGACCGACTTGGAACGCACGCTATGGGAAATGACTTCGGCAAGTTCGGCTGCAATTTCAGGAAGCAGCCATGCCGGCACTGCAAGCAGGAAGGCGCGGAAGGCAAGCAGTGATTCCTTGACCACCAGATCAAAATCGTGAAAGGAAGGGTCAATCTTGTCCCACAGGTCCCCGGCGCAGTCAGGGGCGCGCTCCGCGGCTCGGATAGCGCCGTTGAACTCTAAGGTGAGCGTATCGACTGCGCGCCGGATCACCTGGACCTGAAACTGATAACGCGGCTTCGAACGGAAGATGACTTCGTGGAGCATCGCGCCCATCCGCATAGACTCAATCATAGCGTTCGACTTGAACTCATGGGCCGTAAGATCACGGACAGAAACCAAGGAGCGCGTTTGAGGGAAATGATCCGCAATCGATTTGAGCATTACGGTGACTTTTCCCGCCAAACGATCCCACTGGCATAGGGCAAGCCGCGCCAGCCGCCACGCATTCTCTTCGTTGCCCGCTTGGCGTTGTCCAAGAGCTTCATTCAGCGAGATGCCCAGAAGAATAATCTGGGTCTCTAGTTCCAGCGAGATTGGACGGTAAATTTTTTCGGCATCTGAAGATAAAGGTATTCGCCCGTGCGCGCGCACCTGCGGCTCGTCTAAGCGCAGGACGCGGCGAAAGACATATCCAACGACCAGGAGCGCCACGATTGCTAGTGCCCAAGCCATTGCCGGTAGTATAAAAGAATTACAATCTGCAATCAAGTGTCAAATAATAAAGGACTTTTTTGAGGAATATCGGGAAGACGGGCGCACGGCGAGGCTGAGGACAGCGCACTGAGAGGCGAAGTTAAATTTGTCCCATGAGGATGTGAACTTACTTTAATGTGCTTCTGATTTACAGAGCTTGCGTTGTAGCGGCGGCGTCCTCGCCGCCGGTTTTTACTAATTAAAAACCGGCGGCCCCTTTCAGGCTTTGCCCGCCGCTACTGGCACACCTCCGCGCCAGACGATCATTCTGCCCAGAGCGCGTCCTTTTCGGGGTACTTTGGGGGCTTTTTCTTGCGGTTGGCATGAAGGCGGGATGGCCGCTCCTGACCTTGCAAAATGCGAGCTCGCCGTTTTGCTTCTTTTGAGGAGGTGAACGGTTTGGGCTTCCGCAGTTTTTTCATACCCAACGGAGCGGGGAGGTAACGGCTTCGATCAAGCAGCCTACTTTTGCACTACGAAGGCTGCATGGCTATCGATGGACTTGTTCTTAATGTTGTCCGTCACCTTAACCGCCACCGTATAATCGCCCGGCGATAATGGTTGAAGAGGCATGGTCTTTTGAATGGTCACCTGGTTCGAAGCATCTTTGATATCGGCGGCCTGCTCCGTGGTGGTGAAGATGGTCTTGCCGTCTTTCATCAGGTTGTACTGAATCTGGGCGTTGGGACGATGCGTTTTGGGGTTTACGCCCAGGTTATAAACCTGCATGTAGATTCCGAGATAGCGGTTCTGGTTGTGCACGAAAACATCGCCTACGCTCGGACGCACTTTGGTGCTGCCGATCACAAACGGTCCCGTGCCCACGTCGGTGGTAGGAACCTGCTGGAGCAGATCAGCAAGAATCAGCGAGCTTGATTCGAGCGTGTCGTCGGGATATTGCGGGACCAGCTCACCGATGGATTCGCTTCCCATGTGCCCACTGTTGTCGTCCTTCAATACGATGCTCAGCTTATAGTGGCCGGGCCGCAGCGGAGCGATGTATTGCCAGATGGATTTGTGCCCCGCGTAGGCGGCGAACTCGTCCTGCGGCACGTTCACGACCATGCTTTTTTCCTGAGTCGACGCAACTCGGCCGCTCAGCGTCGAGATCTGCGCGAAAATATCCATGGTACCGTGCATGACACCATCTTTGTTCTGGAACTCAAGGTCCTTGTCATTGACCTCAATGGTAATTGGGACCAGCACCATATCGGAAGTGAGGCGGATGAAGTCCGTCCGCACCTTAAAAGGCAGCAATTGCTCGGAAAGATGATGCGTCACGAGGGCCTTCAGGTCATTAAACTTCACCTGCGGGGGCTGGAAAATCTTGGCATAGGTGTCGAGCTGCGTGAATTCCTCCATGCTTTCGGGCATGGCGGTGTTTAGCGAAGCGTTCATGCCCGACGGCGGCGCCATTACGGTATTTGCATTATAAATAGGTCCGATGGAGACTCCGCCTTGGCATCCCGTTGTATCGTTCGGCACTTCCGCCAGAGCGTCCTTTTCGCAAGGGTTCATCGTCAGGCGGAATTCACCGGACATGGTCGGGTCCACAAACTCCAGCTTGACGTTTTCGCCAATCCCCGGAATGTAGTGGTAGTACCAGTCTTCGAACGGGTAGGTGGTCATTTCGGTCGAAGCGTCAGGTCCCGAATACGGAAGCTCGTTGGGGTTTGCCACGTAGCTGCCGCCCGAGTCGTGGTTTTCTTGTTCGTCTGGCGGCCCGTACATAATATAGATGCGGCCCCGATCCGTCTTCCAACCCGGAATGCCGGAAGCAAAATGTTCATTGGCGTAAGCCACGCGCCGGTAGAACTCTTCGTTATATTCGTTTTCGGGATCTCCAGGATTGGGATTGCGCCGTTCCCAGAAGGCCTCGATGAATTGCTCGCGCTCGTCGTCGGTGGTGAGCTTCTTGAACGCCGCCCGCTCCTGCGATGTGATGATGTAGCCCGTAGGACCCTCGATGAAGTCCTTGTACGGGCTTTCCATCTCCTTCCGGATCGCTTTCTCGCGCCGCTTTTCCTGCTTGGTTAGCTTGTGAGGTTGCTGCGGCTGGGCCGCCTGGTCATCAGTCGAAGATGAAGAAGAGGATGAGCTGGAAGAGTCCTGTGGCAGAGCGCCCGCGAACACGACCCTCATGCCCCCAAGGATCATGACTGCCACGAGGACTAACGCCAGAGCAGGAAGCGAAGTGATTCGCGCTCCGCTTTGGGCCTTTACCGTCTGATGATCAAAATGATGTCCTTCCATAGGCCCTCCTGACTCGTTCAACCCTCAATTTTATGGGCCGCGCCCTGCGATGTCAAGGAACTCTGCTGCTTTGGAGTGCGGCAGCTTGCTGCCGCTTTACGGCTTTTGGTTTCAATCAAGGCGCTTTTTATACTGAACATAATGCAGCATCTGCCTTTTACCGTGTCGCGAAGAAAAGCAGATCCTTCACCCCGCTCAGGAAAACATCGCTTTTGGTTTTTTCGACAAACCGCAATGCGATACACTATTCTTTAATCCATATTGTTGTAGCGGCAGCGTCTCACCGGCTTTGGCCGCCGGTCTTTACTATTTAAGAGTCGGCCGTCAAAGCTGTTTAGGGGCCGCCCCTACAGAAAAGAGGATTGAGATGGCTGAAACTCCTTCAACAATGCTTCCCCTCGGCACCAAGGCGCCCGATTTCAAGCTGCCGGACCCCTACGGCAAGCTCGTTTCATTGGACGATTTCAACGACACGCCGGCGCTCCTGGTGGTGTTCATGTGCAACCATTGCCCCTTCGTCCAACACATCCGGGCGCGGTTCTCGATCATGGCCAAAGAATATCAAGGCGCGCGCGGCGTCGGCGTTGTAGGCATCAACTCCAATGATTTTTCGCGCTATCCGGAAGACAGCCCCGAGAAAATGGCCGAAGAAATCGAGCACGCTGGGTATTCTTTTCCCTATCTGTATGACGAAAACCAGTCCGTCGCTCGCGCGTACCACGCTGCGTGCACGCCGGATTTCTTCCTATTTGACCGCAATCGCGCCCTGGTGTATCGCGGGCAGTTTGATGACAGCCGTCCGGGCAACGGGCGGCTGGTGACGGGAGACGATCTTGCGGCTGCGATTGAGGCGGTCTTGGCGGGCAAGGAAGTCCCGGCTAATCAGCGCCCCAGCGTCGGCTGCAATATCAAATGGAAGCCCGGCAACGAGCCGGATTATTTTGCCCACTGATTGACGGCCTTGTGGAGTGCGCCAGCTTGCCTGCGCTGTTAGAAGCTGCGCCATAAGTCGGCGGCGCCTGATTCTGTAGCGGCGGCCTCTGGCCGCCGGATTTTAATAGTAAAGCCCGGCGGCCCCTTACAGGCTTTGCCCGCCGCTACAGCCAATGACCGTCGCTGACTTATGGCGCTCTGTATAGAAGCGGCAGCAAGCTGCCGCACTCCAAATGAGTCCGCCGCTTGCCGCCATACTCCCCCTTGCGTATACTGGCAATTCTCAAATAGGAGGCCACATGAGCTTTATCTCTCGTAGGGAAGCGGGCAAAATGGCGTTGGCGGGCGGGGCGGCGGCGCTGCTGGCCAGCAGCAAGAAACTTTGGGGGGCGCAGTGGATCAACTCCGTTGTGCGTGGCGTTCAAATCGGCGCGCAGAGCTATTCTTTCCGCGACCGGCCGCTACCGGCTGTCATTCAGGCATATCCGGAAGTTGGGCTGGGCGAAGCCGAGCTCTGGCAGGGCGGCGTGGAGCCGCAGGTTTCCCGCGAGCAGTTGCGCCAATGGAGGCTGACAGTTCCTCTAAGCCGCTTCACCAACATCCGGCGGCAGTTCAACAACGCCGGCGTCAAAATTTACGCTTACAACATCAGCTTCGAAAAAAGCTTTACGGATGGCGAAATGGACCGTGGCTTCCAAATGGCGCAGGCGCTGGGCGTGAAGTATATTACGGCGTCGTCGACGGTTAGCATGGCGCGCCGGATTGACTCTTATGCGCAGAAATACAAAATCGTGGTGGGCTTCCACAATCACGACGACACCGCCGACCCCGATCAGTTTTCAACGCCCGATACTTTCGCCCGCGCGCTCAAAGGCGCCTCGCCCTATTTAGCCATCAATCTCGACATCGGGCACTTCACCGCCGCCAATTGCGACCCGGTTTCGTTCCTGAAGGAGCATCACAATCGCATCGTGACGCTACACATCAAGGATCGCAAGCGCAATCACGGGCCCGCCGTGCCGTTTGGCGAAGGCGATACGCCCATCGTGCCCGTGCTGACTCTGTTGCGCGACAACCATTGGAAGATTCCCGCCAACATCGAATATGAATACGGCCCAAAGCCGGGCTTGGATACGATTGTTGAAATGAAAAAATGCTACGCCTATTGCCGGAAGGCGCTGCTGGCGTAGGACGGGGTGCAGAGCATTGGCTGAGAAATCTTGCGCTGGCTTGGCCTTGATTCTTTAACCGGGCAAACTGCCTCACGCAAGGGTGCGAAGGCGCTAAGAAGCGCAAAGGGGAGATTCCGCAACTTTGCGCCTTTGCATGAGGCTTTTAATATTTAGAATTTTCCCTCTTCTTTTGCTGGCGGATTGCATTCATGAGAACGGCGCTGAAATCTCTAATCATTGTGGCGCTGGTTGGCGTGCTGGCGATTCCCGCGATGGTCTATGGCATCCGCGAACTGCGCTTCAAGCCCGGTTTTGACCTGTACACGCCGGCGCAAGATGTTCAGGAAGGCCGTCAGGCGGCCGCGCAAATCGAAAAGACCACGCCGATGCTGCGCGACCCCCAAACATTGCGGTATATCAATGATCTGGGGAAAAGGCTGGCGTCTTTTGCTCCGAATAACCTTCCGGTTTATGCCTGGGAATTCCACGTGGTCAATACAAAGGACATCAATGCCTTTGCCCTTCCGGGAGGCTTTATTTTTGTGAACCGGGGCACCATTGTGGTGGCGCAGAACGAAGCCCAGCTTGCCGGGGTAATGGCGCACGAGATTGGGCATGTGGTGATGCGCCACGGCACACATCAGGCGTCTGTAAAGTCGCTCGTGGAACTGCCGCTGGCGATTTTCGGCGCGGCCACAGGATCGGGCGGATCGATGAGCATTCTCCGCGCGGGACTGGCTTTCGGTCTGAACTCAGCTTTTCTCAAAAACTCGCGCGACATGGAAGCGCAGGCGGATGAAGTAGGCACGTACATCCTCTACCATGCGGGCTACGATCCCCACGCTATGGCGCAGTTTTTTGAAATCCTTCAGGAAAAATACCCGCAACAGACCATCCAGTTTTTTTCGGATCATCCGAACCCGGGCGATCGCATTGCGAACGTCAACCAGATGATTCCCCTGCTCGGTCCGGCACGGCACGGCATCAAAGATAGTCCTGAATTCGAACGCATTAAGAAGAGAATCGGATCGCTTCCGCCGCCGCCGTCCCCGCCGCCGCGGCCGCAATGAACCGCCGCGCGAGACGATGCGCTCATTTTGACTGTCCAACCCTGTCTTGGTTTGTGGCGTGCTAGGCTGGATGTGTAACGCAGGGCTTTGCTTTTAAAACTCTGCGGGTTGATGTCGTGGTAGTCGCCAAGGTCAGTGTTTCTCTGATCGTGGATGCTATGTGCGGGAATAAAGGCCCACGGTCAGAATGACAGTTTCTGATGGCGCCCAATGGAGCTCGACTATGGCAGATTTTTCAAACAGCAGGTTTTCAGTCCTCATTCTTGCGGCAGGCAAGGCAACGCGGTTTAAATCCGAGCATACCAAAGTGTTGCACCGGCTGGCCGGTCGGCGGCTGGGCGACTATGTGCTCCAGGCGGCGCTTGGCGCAGGACCGGAGCGTGCCTGGATGGTGATTGGCCACGAAGGGGACCGTGCGCGGGAGGCGTTCGCCCGTCCGGGCCTCGGGTTCATCGCCCAGCGCGAGCAGCGTGGCACCGGTCACGCTGTGATGTCCGCTCGGTCTGAACTCGAATCGTGCTCCAGCCCCAACCTGATAGTCCTCGTGGGCGACGCGCCGCTGCTCAGCCCGGAAACGCTGGGCGCGCTGGCGGAATTTCACGCCGCTTCCGGCGCGGCCGCTACCATCCTGACCACGCGCCTGAAGAACCCCGAAGGCTATGGGCGCATCCTGCGCGCTCCTGGCGCCCGCGTGCGCGCGATTGTCGAAGAAAAGGATGCGACAACTGCCCAGAAAAGGCTGCGCGAGGTCAACTCCGGCATCCTCTGCTTCGCTTTGCCCAAACTCCTGGCATACCTCGATGATCTCACCGACACCAACGCGCAGAAAGAATACTTGCTCACAGACATGGTGCGCATTTTTAACCGGCGGCGTCTGAAGGTTTCAGCTTATGAGGTGGCAAACTCACGCGAGGTATTGGGCGTGAACGATCGGATTGAGCTCGCGCAGGTGGAGAGACTTATCCGGCGGCGAAAGGCGCACGATCTCATGCGCGCCGGGGTCGGCGTCGTGGACCCGAAGACAGCTGTGATTGACGATGAAGTTGAGGTGGGGCGCGACACGCGCATCGAAGCCGGCGTCCACTTGCTTGGCCGCACGCGCCTCGGCAAGGACTGCGTGGTGGGGCCTTACTGCGTGCTGGCGAATTCCGTGGTGGGTGATAAAGTCTTGTTTCGCCCGTTTTCGGTAGTCAACGGATGCGAAATCGCGTCGGACGCCATGATAGGCCCTTTTGCTCATTTACGTGAGGGCACCGTAATTGGACCGGAAGCGCGCATTGGGAACTTTGTCGAAGTCAAGAAATCCCGCATTGGGCGCGGATCGAAGTCGCAACACCTGACGTATCTCGGCGACGCTACGCTGGGCGAGAAGGTGAACATCGGCGCGGGCACCGTCACCTGCAACTACGACGGTGAGTGTAAGAACCCTACCTTCATTGAAGACAACGCTTTTATCGGAAGCGGGACCATGCTAGTGGCGCCCGTCCGCGTGGGCAAGGGCGCTTATGTGGCCGCCGGGTCCACCGTGACCGAAGACGTGCCCGCCGGGTCACTGGCCCTAGGCCGCGCGCGCCAGGTGAATAAGGAAAATTGGACCAAGGAACAGCCGAAGAAAGACGCCGCTCAAGCGGCAGGCCATGCTGTGGAGAAGGTAGCAGAACTGAACGGATCGAACAGGTGAGACGGGACCATAGCGCATTAATCCCATCTACTCCTAAATACTTAACGGGGTTCGTGGAGTGGCTATAGTTAGAATCGCTCACATTTTTACACGATGAGAAAGTAAGAAATGCGGCGAGCCGTGCTTTCACGGCCCCTATAACCAGCACATCATATTGTAAATAAATGACTTGTCTCGGCATGTGGATTGGCATGTGCCGTGCTTATACAGGGCTGAGGTTATCACTTCTACACAAAAGTATTGACTAAATTGAAGTCAACCTCGGAGGCGTCACATGGAAACGATCAACACTGATTCAAAGCCGGTTGTTGTTCAGCAGGCTCCCAAGCCTGACCACACCGGAGCGTTTATTGCCATCTTCGTGATTCTCGCGCTCCTGATCATTGGCGAAGTTTACTCCCTTGGCAGGTTTTCCTCCCTGCGCACGGAGCTGTCGCAACAGCAGGCCAAGGCGAATCAGCAATTGAGCGCCGATCTCTCAAACAAAGTTCAGCAGCTGCAGAATGCCAACGCGCAGTCGCTCGATCAGCTTCGCGCCGAGCTGGATAGCACCGTCACCAACATGAGCGCCAACGAGAAGAAGGCGCTGCACAACGCGGGCTACGCCGGATATCTAGTGCGCAAGCTGCAAAAGGAAGAAGCGCAAAATACTCAGCAGCTCCAGGCGACACTGGCAACTAAAGCCGATCAGCAACAGTTGGCATCCGTCACCCAGGACGCCGCGGCAACCAAGGACGAATTGGCCAAGACCAAGACCAACGTCAGCACGATTGCCAACGATCTTGGAATGGCGCGGAGCAACATGGGGACGCTGATTGCGACCAATCATCAGGACATTGTGGCCCTCCAGAAA
>DASZAE010000014.1:0-23140 GCA_035945515.1 Terriglobia bacterium | reverse complement strand
AGAACGGCGCGAGATAACTGCCATTCGATTGAGAAACGAAGGTGTGGCTATCGCCGGTGGCCACGTTGACCACATGAACGGTCGCCCCGGGCACCACACCGCCACTCGGGTCGGTGACCGTACCAGTCAACGCGCCCGTCGACGCGGTCTGCGCTGACGCGCGGTTTGCGCCGATCGGAGAGAGCATCAGCGCAAGCAAGAATAAAACCGCGCCGGCCCACCTGATGAAGGATCCCGCCACCTGCCGCTTACACGAAACCAGGATCGTTCGCATCGTCTTTGCCTCCACCCCGAGCTTCACGCGGGCCAAGCGCCCGTTTCAATGAGCGACATATAGGCACAAGGCCGTAAGCACTGTCAAGCAGAAATGCATCACGTGCTGCTCTGACATTTGAATAGCATCATCTGTTGTATTGTGATATCAAGATGGCCTCACGCGGATTGCCCGGGCAGCACTTTGCTTGAGGGGCAGCAACGATGCGCAAGAACCATTCGGCACGACTTGTTGATTTGCACTTTCCACCGGCTGCCGGCTCGGCGAATTCACCCATGCGCAACATGAGAACGAAATCGCCAGATTCAGTCGGCGGCCGCGGCGGCAACTCGAATCGAAGCACGGCTCTTGAGGAAAACTTCGATCGAGCGATGAACGCGCTCGGCACACGCCGCAAGAATCTAATCCAAACCATTCTGGACGATTCCGAAGAGACTTATTTTCTTTCTTCGCGCGAACTGGCCAAGCGCTACCGCGTGGACGTGGGAACGATCGTCCGCACGACGCAGGCGCTGGGCTACAAGCGATATGCGGATTTCATTTCCGACCTGCGGGCGCATTTCGTGGTCAGGATCAATCCTTATACGGTCATGAAGGCAGCCACGCTGCGTGGACGCCGCAGCGTACCGGATCACATTCGCGATTGCATCGAGCTGGGAACAAACAATCTCAGCGCTCTTCGTTCTGAGGTGGACCCGCGAAAGATAATGGATCTCGCAAAAGCGATCCGCCGAGCACGAAAGATTTTGATTGTTGGAGTCGATCTTGCGAACACCCTCTCCTATTACTTTTCTTACTTGTTGGTCGCGTACGGCGGTTTCGACGCGGAAGCCCCGGTGGGAACTGCCGCTCACTTGAATCAAAAAGCAAGCCTCTTGGGCCCAAGAGACTTGCTGATTGCCATCAGCTTTGGCCGCTGCCTCCAGGCCACGGTCGATTCAGCCATTCATGCCAACGAGCGCGGCGCCCGGACATTTGGCATAACGGATAGCAATCGATCACCCATCGCGCGATTCTGCGGCTCGTTCCTGATCGTTCCAACGTCCAGCGCCGAGCTCAGCGTTTCCTACGTGGCCCCCGTCTCAGCGATTGAAGCTGTTATGACCGCCTGCGCCTTCTTCAACCCCAAACGCACTCTGGCTGTGCTAAAGCGCAAAGAAGAAGAGGAAAAAAATTCGCGGTGGTATTCGGCGTCCGGCTAGCAGGCGCGAAATGCGAAGAATGTAATCGCGAAATAGCTGCATTGGATGGGCTGAGTGGCGGGTGAAACATGGCGCTGGCAGTGACAAAATCAAACTAAGAAACCGCACGTGATTAACGGGGGGCAAAAGTGCTCACATCGAAATGTCCGACTATGCGGGTAACGGTTTGCGCGGCAATCATGCTCGCCCTTTGCATTTCCATACCGCTTACCTGGCATCCGGCAAACGCGCTCGCGGCTGCCTTGCAAGGTCTTCCTGCGTCGAAGCCCGCTCAGAAGGTCCGCATCAAGACTGCGCCGCCGACCGTGAATACCGCTGCGAATCCAACACCGTCTGCAACGGCTGAACTCACGGCTGCGGATCTAGAAGCATTTCTCGGCGGCCTGATGCCGGTGGAAATCCAGCGGGCGGACATTGCCGGGGCGGTGGTGGCCGTCGTGAAAGACGGCAAATTGCTGTTTGCGAAGGGCTATGGTTACGCAGATGTCGCGAAGAAAACACCGATATCCCCGGAAACAACGCTGTTCAGGCCGGGTTCGATTTCAAAAACGTTTACCTGGACGGCCGTGATGCAGCTCGTCGAACAGGGGAAGCTGAACCTCGACGCCGACGTAAATCAGTACCTGGATTTCAAAATTCCACCCGCTTTCGGCAAACCCATCACGCTACGCGACATCATGACCCATCGCAGCGGCTACGAAGAAACGGTCAAGGACTTGTTTGTAGGCTCCGCGAAGGAGTTGCAGCCGATGGGAAGATATCTGCCCGCGCACATGCCCGCGCGTATTTTTCCACCGGGTGAAGTTCCAGCCTATTCAAATTACGCGGCGGACGTTGCCGGCTACATCGTCCAGCGCGTTTCGGGGCAGTCCTATGAAGATTACATCGAGGAACACATCTTCAAGCCGCTGCAAATGGAGTACGCGACATTCCGGCAGCCGCTTCCGCCAAACCTGCAGCCTTTCATGTCAAACGGGTACATTCTCGCGTCAAAGGGTGCAAAACCGTTCGAGTATGTGCAAGTGGCTCCGGCGGGAGCCCTCTCCGCGTCCGCTGTCGCAATGTCGCATTTCATGATCGCCCATCTGCAGAATGGCCGGTATGGAGACGCGCAAATTCTCAGGCCCGAAACGGCAAAGGAGATGCACGCGAGGCAAAATGGCTGGCCAGCAACCATGAATGCGATGGCGCTGGGATTTTACGAGGAGTCGCGCAACGGACACCGAATCATTGGTCACGGGGGTGACACGGAATGTTTTCACAGCGACCTTCATCTAATCCTGGATGCGAACGTAGGTTTCTTTGTTTCTTACAACAGTCTCGGGAGAGCGGACGTTAGCCTGCGCGAGGTGCTGTTTGAGAAATTCATGGATCGTTACTTCCCGTACGAAGTGCCGAACTCTGCCTCGCCATCCACAGCAGCAGCAGATGCTCAGAGCGTGGTCGGCAGCTACGATTCGAGCAGGCGTTTTCAGACCAATATCCTCGCGGTCACCGAAATGATCGGACAACTGAACATTTCGGCCGATAAGAAAGACAATACAATCTATTCGACCGCGCTAAAGGGATTGAATGGGCAACCGACCCATTATCGCGAGATCGGACCGCTACTCTTTCGCTCGGTCGATGGCCAATCCAAGTTGCAATTCGAGAAGGACGCTACCGGCCGCCGAATCTTCTATATCGACTATCCGTTCATGATTTTCCAGCAGGTGAACAGCCCTCTCGGGAAACAGGGTGTGAACTATTTGATTCTTAGCCTGAGCCTCGGAGTGATTGTGCTCACGCTCCTGTTGTGGCCGTTCGGCGCGATCATTCGGAAGCACTACGGCCGGCCGCTCGCGCTTGATCCAAGAGCTCGTCGCTTGCGTGCGTGGATGCATGTGGTCTGTATCATCGATGTCATTTTTGTCGCTGGAATGCTTGCCCTTGTGAGTGCCTTAAACAACATCACCGCATTGACTGACACGCTCGATAAATGGATCCATTTGCTGCAGGTAATCGGCGTGCTGGGAGGAATTGGATCCCTCGTTGGAGTTTACGCTGCGGTGAAATCGTGGGGCGATGCTCGGCAGTGGATGTGGTACAAAGTGTGGAACACGTTGCTTGCAATTGGCTGCGTGGGATTTTTCTGGTTCATTTTTCATTGGCACTTGCTCAATTTCCATCTCAACTATTGAAGAATCGCAACTTGAGATGCTGGATCAGCAATAATCCCGCAGCAAGGGTGGGCTGAGTTACGTCGACGCACCGAACGCGAGCATAATGCGACAATCAGGGCCCATTGATGCTGCGAGATGTGGCGGAAGCCTCTACAACGTTCGTCTCACCGCAAGCGCGTGCCCGCAGGCGAGGAGTGTCGCGGGGTATGCGCCGACCGTCGGGCGAGCACTACCAAACGCATCCGCGAAACAGCAGCCGAGGCTGTGGCGTTCGTAGGTTGGCAAGCCATCGGCGTAGAAAGCAGAGTCGGCAGCGCGAATTACATCTCATTTTGGAACGGCGATGTCGTCGTGCTGCTCGAACTCGTGCGACGCACGGCAATCAAAATCATAGCAGCTATTACACTCGAAAAGTCCTTGTCTCCCGAAGGTGGAGGCTAACTGCTCCGAATTGCCGCGTTCATTGGCCCTATGCTAACTCAACAGTTTGGTTGTCACTCGTGCTGCCGAAACTAGTGTGCGAACCGGATTATAGACCTAATCTGCCCCTTTTTGCCCCCGCGCGTTTTTGCTAAGTGGCCCTCCATCAGGAAGATGGTTGGTAGGGGCGGTGGGGATCGGAACGCGCCACTCCTCTTCTTGATTTCGGTAGAAGCCATCATGAATGGTTCGCGCTGTAGCGGAGCGCTTCGGCCGCAAGGCGCTCCTGCGCGAGCAGCGCGACAAGCCGAATCCGCCTGGCCGGGCTGAGGATAAAAAAACAAGATACAAAAAAAGAGGCGGGGGCGCTGGTCCGTCTCCCCCCATCTTTGGCTTCGCCTGTCGTCGACTTTAGAAGTAGTACTTGAGGCCTAGCTGGATCCTGCGAGAACTGTTGATGGGAAAACTCTCGCGTCCGAACACCGGACTCGTAATGATCGAACTATCCATGAACTCCCACTGCGGCGTGTTCGTCGCGTTGGTCATTTCAACACGGAATTCCAGGCTCTGCCCCTCCGTGATCTGCGTTCGCTTCGCAAGGTCCAAGTCTAGATCAAAAATTGGCGGGTAATTAAAGCCATTCCTACCGGTATTGCCCAATTGACCTGGCGTCTCTTATGTTCCATAGGTCCTCCAGCGAACTTTTAATTGAACAAAAGCGCTGTACGCGACTAAAGTAACCGGTTCAGATTCACCTTGTCGAAACCTGGCTTGGCCTTGCAATCGCGGAGTTGCTTATCGAATTCTGCGCAAAATTCGCCGTCAATGACAGCTTCGCGGAAATCCCACCAAGCTTTGTTGAACTCAACCCTAAGCTGTGGAACCCAAACCGCATGGTCCCAATGCAACAATCCTTCGGCTGGCCGGTCCTCCGTACGTCGATAGGTGATGTGGGCCAGGTATTTGCCCATGTCTTCCTTCCACTTGCTCCAGATCGGAACATCCCACTTGCGGGGCGTATGCGGCGGCAGGTAGTCCATAGCCAGCACGTCATCCTGCTGTCGCACATCTTTCATCAAGAAGTCTCCCAGTTTTCGACAGCCTAGAAGGAAAGCATCGTCGCAGTTCGTTCTCCATGGAGATTCACCGTTCAAGTCAAAGTACGCTGCAGTCATGAAATTTCCATACTCGTATACGAGGTCTCTAATCACCGCGAGTTTCTGTACGCGGTCCGGGACAAACACTGAGAATTTCACGCCACGATTCTCACTCCACAATTCACTGCGGGCAAGTGTGGCCTCACTAGCTCCTGCCAGTGCCTCTGAAGTCGGGTGGTCTCAAGGGGTCGAAGCAGCACTGGCTTGGAGTTTATCTGCTGGAGTTTGAAAGCCCAACGTTTTTGTGGCCGTTGATTCAGACGCAGAGCGATCTCATCCTGTTTTCGACTTCCAGCTTGGAAGTTTTGTTATGGAACAGACTGTTGGGCTGTTAGTTGTGGGTGCGGCCTTTGCAATTGCAGGTCTAGTCGTGCTGCTCGTCTGCTCCTAGAACTACAGAACGAGCCCTTGCAACCAACTCCTTAATTGAACCTCGTGAGCTGCACCGAATCGTAGTGGAGCCAATAGGCGAGCAAGTATCCGTGGTCGATTGCAAGTGTTGGGGCTCTCGAACAACAACGCCCACGAGAAAAACCCTATGACCACCGGAGGCAGGATATGAAATCTCCCATAATCCTCCTCCGCTCATGCCACTATAGTCCGCTTCAACCGCTTCGACTTCTACAAACCTCGTTGCGTCGTCTATCACGACTTCATGCAAGATATTTACGCCCACACACCGAATTTCGAAGCTCAATTGACCCTTAGCGAGGATTTCTGCAGATTTTGGTGCTCCGATAATGAAATAATCGGGTCCATATTCTTCATCCGACGAATATTGCGTCGTCCTCAAATCATAGAAACTCAATCCCGAGCGAACCATTTCAGCCGCGTCTTCAGCGTGCAGCTCGAACAGGGTCAAATCTTGTGAATATAATCCCTCTTTCCCGAGATCAGTTCTTATGGGTGGATGGTTTAGACACTTCACGACTCGCTTTGGGTTTTGGTAAGACCATTTCTCTCTCTTTTCTTCAATCATCCTAGCTACGTGTTGGGCGGTGAGTAGAAAAAAGTGATTTTCCGGTTGCAGCATGGCCAATGTCGCGGTGGCGTTTGTCCCTGTAGAGGTGAGAAAAACTGTAGTGCGCCGCGACATTTCTTCCCGAGCCAATTGACTTCGCACTAGCGGTGCTCTTGGGGAGTTATCCGAGACTATTGTCATCATCCAGTCCTCTCGCATTACGTGCGCGCCGATTTTAATACCAACTCACTGATAAACGGGGCACTATCGGAAACTGGCCCACCACCCGTCTGAGCACGTCAGCTTGAACATCGTGACCACGCCCGTCCTGTGACCCAAAACCCGAAAACTGACACAGAGGAAATTAGAGGTAAGCTTGGGCGGAATTCCGAGAGAGGAGACGGAGGATGCCCAAGAAAGGTCACACGGAAGAGCAGATCGTTGCGGTGTTGCGACAGGTGGAAGCCGGAGCACGAGTGGCGGAGGTCTGTCGCAAGGCGGGGATCAGCGAGGCCACCTACTACCTGTGGAAGCGGCAATATTCCGGCGTGGGCGTGAGCGAATTGCGTGAGCTGCGCCAGTTGCGCGAGGAGAACGGGCGGCTGAAGCGGCTGGTGGCAGACCTGAGCATGGACCGGCAGATCCTCCAGGAGATCGTCTCAAAAAAGCTGTAAGGCCTCGTGCGCGACGGAAGCTGGCGCGCTGGGCGCTGGAGGTCTACCGGATCAGCGAGCGGCGCGCCGCGCGAATCGAATGGCAGCGAATTTTCCGGTCGTGCGCTGGAAGCGTGGGCGATGGCTCGGAACGTACAATTGTGTTTCATTCGGCCCGGTCGTCCGGTGGAAAACGGATTCATCGAGAGTTTCAACGGGCGGCTGCGCGACGAATGTTTGAACGTGGAGTGGTTTTCTTCGCTGGACGATGCGCGGCAGAAGCTCGGAAAATTTCGCGAGCATTATAATCATCAGCGTCCGCACAGCGCACTGGCGGATCGAGCGCCTGCGGTGTTCGCGGCGCTGCATCGGCCAGAGGAGAAGGCTTCTCCACAAATGGTTGCAGGGGAAGAGGCTCACACGCCGCCCCTTCCCCTGCAACCCCTTCCCGCTAGCGGCGAGAGAAGCGGAAACTTGAGCTTGTCGTTAGAGGCTCTAGAGTGCGTGAAAACCGCATGAAATGGGGCAAAATGAACTTCAACCGCCCAAAAACTCTAATTTCGTTTGCGACAGAAAACGGGAGCGGTTCAAAGGTGCAAACGTCGTATGATTCCGTGCGCGGATTGCGGGGGCAGAGCACTCAAGCAGTGACTGCGTGTTGGGTTGCGTCCCACTTCTGGAAGGCGCTCAATTTCCGTCGGCAGCAGACATTAGTTAGCAAGAACAGGTGTGGAGGCCCTGCTGTATCCACAGCCACCGCAGATCTTGGGGCGAGAAAGCTTGTGCCCAACGCGCCGTTTCTGAAATTGATCAAAGTCAAAGTGCTCACCAGAAAGGATTTTCCCAATTTGAGTTCGAAATGATTTCTTGTCGATTGAATACATCCCACCGCGCGCCCCCTCAAACGCACAAGTCCAGGCGGCAAGAGCTTGACCAAAGCGAAGTCCGTCATGAATCTTGCGTTGAGTGACATTGCGCAAAGCATCCAATCCTGAAGCACACAGTCTCTCTATAATGCCCACTGAACACCAGTCTCCAGCGCCGCCTCTGTCAATCACGCGCCCCGGATCGAGAGCCTCGACTTGATCCCAATGTCTGCCCTCTGATCGTGAAAGCCTCATTCGATAACGCAGACCTGCAGCACCAAGAGTTTCAATTTCCAAGAGTGCCTTGCTTTCGGCAAGGAACGGCCGAATTCTTTCACTGAAATCTGTCGAATACTTCAGCACGTGTGCGACGCTCACAATGTCCTGGAACTGTTTCGGGGAGCCCCCTGCGGAAGGTTCAAAGAAGACAATCGCGCCTCGTTTAGCAGCAGCTTTGGCAAGTAGGACAGCACCACTGGACGGTCTGTCAATGAAAACTACTGTTGGAGGCGCGAGGCAGTCGAGAATTTTGTCGATTGCCGAGGCAACAACAGCCCTATAAGAGGGCAGGTGTCGACCGCAACCGGGACATCTCCAGGAAAAACGATGAACAGCTCTTCCGTCTACTGACCGGCAGATATGATGCACCACCACTGGTGTCTTGGTTTTTGGAGCAAGTGAAGCAAATCTGAGCCTGACACCCCATTTCTTTAGATCGCGCTGAACGAGGATGGACGCATTGTCTCCGTTTAGCCGCGCGATTGGAAATGCGTGCCACCCCTGATAACTGAGTCCAGTCAGTACGTTCCCACACGTCCCCCCCGCTACGTACCGGGGCGTCCCTCCACCTTCTCCGGTGATGACAACATCCAGGGCGAGTAGGCCGATGCCGATGACGGAAGGTTTATTTCTGGGCGATCTAACGATGCCTCTATGGCTCATAACACTCTCCGCACAACCACAGACCACAGAGTTCACTCTTCGTTTCTGGCAACGTCGGATTCATTGTATACCCTTGGGACTCAACATGAGCAATTCCGACGTCGCCATTAGCTTCCTTCAGTTCGTATGCGGCAAGCAAGACACCGAGAGACAGGAGTTTCGAGGAGTGAGCCGAGATGACTGCCTTGCACCCACCCAGAGGTTTGAGGGCGTCACGGAACTGAGCTACCGTTCGCTTGATGTGTCGGTAGACCTCAAAGGGATTTCGCTCGGCGGCATAGACAAAATTGCTCGGTTCAACGCGAAGTCTTTCGAAAAGCAGTTCCCTGTATTCGTATATCAAATCGTCGCCTCGGCGGGGATTCCGGGATGGTGAAGGGAGCAGTGGACAAATTTCGTTCGGGGATACAAGGTCGTATACCCTTTTCAACTGTTCTTCCTGTTTTTCACCTAGGACAGGAATCCAGATTTTCGGCAGGTCTGTGGTCGACTCCATCTCCAATCCACCGCCGAATCCATAGACATATGAAGCAGTATCGCTGATCCCCTCTTCCTTGATCGCATCGTCGAGCGCCGGGTCCTCAGAAACGAGGACATGAAGATTAATCCGTGCGCATCCAGAATCTGGGGGCGCATGTTTCAAAAGATAAAGAATCTTGGCGATCAGCGGGCAGTAGATCGCGCGGGGCAATGCGCTGATATCTAAGATTACATCAGAGAACGGTTGGAGCTGAAGAAGGTCCTTAATAACTCCGGCGGCGTTGCGTGACCCAATCCGCCGACCGTCTTCTGCTTGCATCTGGACCGATGTCGCCGTAATGACTCCCCGACCTTCTACAAGTTTTTGCAATTTCTCGCGGTTGGTCTCGACCGCAGAAAGGTGTGTCATTGAGGGAGAAGTGGCCCCCTCGTCCAATGTAATCGCGAGAACCTCGCGCTTTCCTTGTCCCCCCAGCCCAAACAGAGTCTCGACGCCCAGAATAGTGCGAGGGTCGAATCCACATCCAAGAATAAAGAGAAGGTCTCTTGGGCCGGTCCCGAGATGTTGAGCCCAAAACTGCGTAACACTCTCTCCGATGTCAAGAATGTAGTTCTCCCAGTACTTGGGAGCCTCTAGCTCGGCACTCATGAGATCAAAACACCGTCTTTCTTGTTGGGTTTGAACCCGTGCGCGAGCCAGTCGCATAGTGTCAGAAGGCTTTGTTCACGCCAGCCTCCGCGTTGAAGGGGCAAGCCAAAGTGGACGCAAAGAAACCGATTCAGATTAAGGACCATCCAGCGCTCCCCCTTGCATTTGTAGTCCAAGATTGGCTCCAAAAGATTGTTCGCCAGGGCGGAGGCTAGGACATCTCTCAATGTCGACAAATCGACGCCAGTTGCATTGTTAGCCTGAAGGATGCGATTTCTGTCTGCCATGCTGATGGCTATCCCCGTTACACCGGCTGCGTAGGGGGCACTGGGCCGATAGGTCTCTTGTTTAGCAAGTGAGCCGATTGCTTCTAGGAAGTATATAACATCGCGACCCTTGCGGACCCTCCTCGGGATTTCCTCCCAAGCCCTTTTGACTGCTCTTCGTATAATGGAATCCTGACGGTCTGGTGAGAGACGGGGTGAGCGTCCGAGAAGAGCATTCGATGCGACCTCTTCAAAATTCTCACCTGCGAGCCAGAGAAATTGCTCTATGTTTGAAGAAGCAAGGGAAGCCAATTTCGAAAATCCGAAATAGTACGGAAGACCAAATTCGTCAGCGAGAAAGAGTTCTGCTGCAGCATTAACCGCAGAATTGTCCTTGTCTTCGAGGTCCTCTGAACTCAGAGGAAAGTCAAAGCTAGTCTGCGATTTCCTCTTTTCGCGTTGGATGAGGATTTCCAGGGCTCTCCAGGTATTAGCCCTTTCTCTTGGAGTACCCTGGATGGCTTCAGTTACCGCAACCCATTCTGTGAATTGGGTATGGTTCTGTGCAAGCGTGAGTACGCGAAGTTTGATCGCGTCAAGCGCTGATCGAAATTGGTCCTGCCACTCCATGCCATCCAATGAGGTTTCAAGAGACGGGTCGAATGCACCGATTTCAATGTCCGCTGCCGCTCTCGCTCGGCGGTCAGCAATATTAAGCACGACGGACTCGAATCGCTTCGGTCGTTCGCGCCAATAATCTTCGAGGCTCACAACGCCTCCATAGTCGCGTCCAAGGATTGCCCCTGACGTTAGCAGCTCGTCAGGACTCAGGGCTTCGAATCTCTCGGAGATCCAAACGGTCATGCCTCTACGGGCCTCTACGATGGTGTTTAGGAGAATGTCTCTTTGGAGAGACGTAAGAAGATGTACGTCGTCAAACATGAACAGAAATCTCTCAGCGATTGCTTCTTGATCAAACAGAAAGGATTCTCGCGATATTAGGGAGAGGCTGAACAAAGAATCGTGTCCCACAACAGAAGGCAACTCATCTGGTCCGAAACTATCCAAAGATTTACAGACTGAAGCTTCAACCTCTCTGGCCCAGTCATAGGCCTCGGTCCCGCGACAGGGCAATTCGGGGATGGGCATAGGAATCTGGGTGCTTGGGGACAAGATGGTTAGGCGTGTAAGGTCGTTTGGGAAGGTCGCTCCCTTGAGTGCTAACGCCGCTCTTAGAAACGCAATGATTATCCGAGAGTTTAACAGTGCGAAGAGAAGGCGTCTCTTCCTGTGGGGATCGCCTTCCAAGTCTGTAAGCGAAGCATAATTCCGGGCTGCAGATAATATAACCCCAAGCAATACAGGCCCCTGATCTCTCAATACTTGCAGATCGCACATTTTCTGATGAAGTTCGCGACACTCCTCGGTAGTCCGATAAGCATGCAATGTGTGCAGAACATTAGGAGTGAAAAGGCGGAGCAGTGATGTCTTGCCGCCTCCCGGAGCACTACGGAAGATTTTCGGCCTCTCCCACAAGTCGTCCGATACCAAAAGTTCGAGGATTCCTGGGCCGAAGAGACGGAGAAAAGTAGCATCGGATTCGATGTCTTCGGCGGAACGCAGTCGAAATGGGTTTCGTGGTTCCCTCATACTTCGGCCCTATGCCGACTCACTCGGGGAAAGAGTGATCGAATCTTCTCTGAGTTCTCGGCCCACATCAAGTAAAGAGAATCATTCGGACTGTTGTGAAACAGGACCAATGGCAGGCCTCGTGCGTTGAATCCGTACTTGAGATCGGTCTCGCCCTCCCATGTACTCGGGGTCTCGTCTGCGTTATCGTAGTACGCTTCAATAAGCCTCTCGATCGGATATCCCTTACCGGGCGCAATTCTATCAGCATCAAATAACGGATAAACGACGAGGATCGTCCATTTGACCCCTTCTCCTAAGCTCAGTTGAGAACAGCGTTCCTCCAACCGCTGGCGTGCAGTTTCCGTCGCCATATAAAGGACGACGAATATTTCGAGTTCCTTTAGATTCACAAGTTGCGATGCTTTTTCTTTCTGGATGCTATCGCAGAATTTGGCGATTTTCCCTCCGAAACCTCCCTGCTTGTTCTTCCTCAGGCAGCTGTAGGCGCTGGCTGAGAAGTCATCTAGCAACACTACTGTCTGAAACTTTCTCATTTCCAGAGGAACTTCCTCTCTGAGGATCTCCTGTAGGGCGGTGTGGAGTTTCTTGAGCAAGTCATCTACACGCGTTTCTGAGACTTCATACATAGGGAGGATCTGGTCGTGGCGAAGTACCGGATTAGCCCGACGAAACAGATCGACGTGCGCTCCATCACTGAGACCTAAGAACAAGCACCTCCTTTGCCGAAGCTTAAAGGCTCGATTATTCGCTACTTTTCCTATGAAGCGCTCATTCTCTCCCAGCGAAGCGGCGGTCCGTCGTAACAAGAAAGGTCGTATATGGTCCGGATAAGCGACTCCGACCAGATGGTTCATTTCCCTTGACGAACAAAATACCAATTTGCGCTTCACAAAATCGTAGGCAATTTGCTTCTCCTCGGCTGATTTGAACTGATCGAGCCATCGAGCGAGGCTCTCCACAAAACGCATCCCCGCTGAAAATTGTTGATATTCGTCATATTTATAGCTGGCCATGGCTTGTAACTGAGGACGTTCTCTCGCCACATCCTCTGGAGTCCAAGCCATAACTTTTGCTAGCAATCGTTCAGCGAGAGCTTCTTTCACGGCTTAGCCTTGCCTATCGATTCAACATCAATGCTAAACGATCCGGCGAGTATTCGAATTGCTCGCAGATAGTCGAGTGTGGCCTGAGAGCCGCGATGTCCGGGTGGGGCCAAGTTCCAACACGTCTTTGGGTCTTGTGACACTTCGTCGACACTGAGGGAAAATGGATGACCCAGTAACTCATGGTCGTTGCCAGGCCATCGGCCCAAGTCACCGATACAAAGCAGTGCCTTGGGCCTGTTGGATGCGAGAAGGTGTTCTAGATCGTTAAAGAGCAAAGTTTTGGAAACTCCTGGGGCCAAAACGTCGATGGAATGCTTGCTCCGTAGCACAGACAGCCATACTGAAGGAATTCGTTGTACATATTGCTGAATTGCCAGCCATATGGTTGGGATGAAGGATGGGTGCTTCGGTTCGACGGTAATCTGCGCGCGCCGATATGTGTATTGGGCAATTTCAGACAACGTGGTGTCAGATTCGATGATCTTCCGCATTGGCAACAGCGAATCGATAACTTCGGAAGAAGAGTTGGGATGATTATTGTCAGCTAGGCTTGCGCGGTCTGCGCCGTTGTAATACCCAATGATGACTTTGTTCCACTGGCGGCGTACAAGCTTCCGCCTGAGATCCTCTCGAACAGACTTGCCCCGGCCTGTTGCAATCGCGATAGGAATACCTGACCGCAAGATTCGTGTAATCTCATTCAAAATCGGCTTGTCGATGCCGCAATATCGGTCGCGCTCGTCACACAGAGTGCCATCATAGTCGATGACGAGCGCGCCGAAAACTTGACCGGCGAGATTCTTGCAGAATTCCATATACTGACACTCCCAAGATTTCAAGTCAGACGTGTCGTTGGGTGATAGATTGTATGCGCGCCTCTTCCTAGCCACAGCCCAAGAGGAAGTCGCCACGAGGGCTGGTTTTGGTTTGGCAGCCTTCGGCAAACAGGTCATTCTAAAAATGCGTCGCCCAAAGTACGGAACACCTGGGGTTCCGGGGTCGATGCCCCGTGCGCTGCCTGCAAATCCAACCAACTGAAGAACATAAAGGAGGGCGGCCAGGGAAGCTCTCTCCGCTCTTTGTGCTAGGTCAAGGCGAATTGCGAGTACGTCCTCCGGGATCAGTGCGAGTGTTCTTTCCGCCAACTCACGATCATCGTCGCTTATGAATGCGACTATTCCCGATTTCAGAGGATGCTTTGCCAGCCAATGATGTCTGCCATGTGCGAAGTTCCGGTAATCAGTGACCTGCACGTTACCGAGGGCGGCCTCGACAAATTTTGACTCGAAGTCCACAGCAGCGGGCTGCGTCGATGGGCCATGCAGGACGATTATGGTCTCCCGCTCCCACAGCGGGGCACACCGTGTTCGAAGCGAAGAGAAGAGTTCCTTCGATGATTTTCTCTTGATACCGAGAAGATCATTGTAATTCTTCGGGAAGGTTGTACCCCTACAGAAAGATGCATCATAGGCTCGGTACAGCAAGATAGCGGTCGCGAGAAGTGAATTTGTTGCTAGGAATCCGTCTTTACCGGATGGGAGTTGAACCGCAAATGTGTCAACGTAGCGATACGGGGACGCAAGTTGTACCAGGGGACTCCCGGGTTGAAAACAGACTACGATCAGTTGCTTGGGTTCGGACTCGATGGCCTTTTTGAAAGCTCCAAGGATGTCAGGATTTCGACCTGTAGCACTGAAGACTAAGATTGCGGCTTCCGAAACTGCAGATGCGTCGCTCACGTATTCCAAGGGGGTGACGGGTTTCGACAACTTCCCGGTGTACCTTTGATGAAGCGAAGCAGCGAAGTTTGCTACGGTGTATGACCCGCCGGAACCAATCGCTATCAGATTTGAAGTACTTGCGAGAGAAATCGCGTGTACGAGGTCTTCGATGCCAAGATTCAGCGACCAACGGACCGTCCTTGGAAGGAGGCTAATGTCAACAGCATATCGGCGGCCCAACTCGAAGTCCTCCCTTGTCCATCGATCAAATCTGCATTCGGCATCACACACGGTTCAAAGATGAGTGACGCACTCTCTGAATCCAGCCTACGGGGCACGCCGTGGCGCTTGGCAACGCAGAGCAATGCCCATTGTGGGTAACCCTCGGGGCTTCCTAAAAGCTAAGGAATATGCGCAATCTCAACATTCCCCCACTTCTCCTTCAAATATTCAGCAACAAGTCGGCGATGGCAATGATCGGGCTTTTCCTCGCTGCACAATAGACAATCGCCGTCTAGCATGTCGCGCGGCGCTTTGTCCTCGATATGCCGCGACCGCATCAAGTCGAGAAACTGCCGCTCATACAACCCCCAATCGCCCTTCTGTTTCTTGTAGGCGTCAAGAATATCTTGGGTCGGCGCAAGATCAGGAAGATGTATGTAATCGATGTTGCAAATGACTCTTGTGAAGTACCGTAGGTCATCCCTCTTGGTGAAACCCGCGAGCTGTGAAACGTTGTTCAGACGGACATCAACCAAGCGTTTTACCCCGGCATTTGTTAGTCGCGTGAAGAACGTCTCAGCCGACTTTTTCGTGAACCCGATGGTATAGAGTTTCATCCAGCCGCACCGCTGGCCGAGGCATCAGCAGGCACGGCCTCGCCGGAGTCGTACGCAATGCGTCCCTCTTGACGACGGTAGGCTTCGAGTAAAAGCTCCTCGCGGGACTGGAACATATCGTGTTCAGGCAACTTAAGTATCCGCACCAATCGGCTCAAGGCATCGGCGTGGCTTTCAAGCCTGCCATCTGCGTGAATGTGCTGAACGCCGATGCCAAGATCGGCTAAGTGCCTTGCGACCAAGATCGCACGATGACATTCAATCGGCTCTTTCTCAGCACACATGAGGACAAGTCGGTAGTCTTTCATTCCCTTTTGTACACGCTCTAAACCCAGCCGAAATAGGTCGGTGCGCGCCAGCCGGTCATACAGAACTTTCCCATTCTCGTAACACGCAGGGTCTTCGCTCCGCGCACCTAGTTCCTTGCCCAAGAAGACATATTTGATGGAGCACTCACGCAAGGACTCGTTCAACTCCTCTCGGTTGAATTGCGGATTGACGCGGCTGTAGGGTTTTGATCGAACATCGCAAAGCGCGGTGATGCGGTGCTGGAGCAGCAAAGCAATGAAACGCTTCTGCGGGTGTATCGAATGTCCGACAGTGAAAACGACTTCTTGCATGATCGCGCTCACAGGGGCGGATTAGTCATGATCGCAGCCACAAGCTTGTGACATCGACCATCCTCCGCATATACCTCGGTCAAGCTTACGCAAAGATACGCATCGCGCAACGGATAGTTACCTTCAACCTTCGCGGCAAATGCATTGCGCGCAACAGGGTCGGTCAAGCTCAAGCTATGATAAACGCCATTGTAATTGAAATTCCCACGATATGTCTTTTTCGTCCTGCCATTCCAAGTACTGCTGCCAACTTCAACAACAAAATTGTCCGGTCTGATAAGCGCCAGAGAATCTTGTTGTGTGGCCGCCTCTGCCGGACTGATGCAGTTGAAAGCCCCCGTATTGCTGCGATCACTGTTAATCCAAAGGGTTGCTGGCTGGTCGCTGAGCTCTGCCACCATGTTCCATGGAAGCTCGCCTACCTTTATCCATCGCTGCGTTGTATCGATCACGTGATTTTCAGTTTGATGGTGTAGGGGGGCAGGGTTCAGCAACGGCACATCGATGATGTCCAGAAGTTTCGGACTCGCATAGTTCTCATATCTTGATTCCGACGGCCAGACTTCTGCCGTGGCCCGGGCGCTCACTGGTCGAATCCATCCTCCATACCCATTTGCCAGTACTTCCTTGCCCGCCACACAAGTGCCGCCCGTCTTGTACGAATTCGCCAGGCAAACGATTCTCTTGATGTACGGCATCTTCGCCCACATCCTTTGCGCGACCTGCCTAGCGTAACACTTCTTTGGCTACAGAAGTCGCGAAGCCATGCAGTGCACTGGGCAATCTCGCCGAGGCGCAACGGGTAGCCAGATTGCGGCACGGGGCTGATCCATCCTAAGGGGAGTAAGCCAGAGATGCTGCCGATCCGTTGAATATGGGCTGACGAGTGCCTCACGGAGCAGTCGAACTGCCATCGCCAACCCAGCCCAGAAAGAAACGAATGATACGGTCGGGATTGGATTCGCCCCGGCAGGATCATCGACGGGGTGCAGACAGCCGCTGCAAGGCTCGCCGGGGCTGTGGGCCGATGATGAAACACTGAAGTGGCTCGTACCACTCACTGCTACCCAGCCGGGGGCGTGCCGCTGGACTTCCCATCTACTCTGAATGTCATCAACGCCGACTAGAACGCGTCGAGCTAGTTCTCGGACTTCAAAACTACTACGGATAAAGCGATTCGGAACAGGATCGATTTGCAGCTTCGTACCGCAACATCGCGCGACAACCTGGACTTTGGGTGTGCCGACATCGGTGACGACGCTCAGCATATTCCGATTCAGGTTCGATGCACCTGTCAGATCATCGTCGAAGATGCGCCCTCGCATTTGGATTCTCGGGAAGCGCATTACAGCATATAAAGTGGCTTGGGAAATGGCACCGGCACTGATCAGATCGACTTGTCCGAGATCAATGTCCCACTGAGGTAACGAGACCGAACCGAAGTTCCAGTCGCAAGATCGTGACGGCTCGAAGAAAACCTGAGCACCTTGGTCGCGCAGCGGCAAGCAACGCATCACAAACTTGAATGCCTCATTCGCAGCCAGGGCAGCGCTAACCATCGAACCGACCGGCCATTCAGCAACCCATCGCTTCGTCCCCGCCGTTTTTTCCATTGACAAAGCTCCGTGCCAATCGCTGCCGCACAGCCGCCAGGAGATAGCATGGCTACTCGCGATCTCAGTGTCTCCCAAAACAAAAATCATTTCAGGATTAAAACCGGAAGCCCGGCGGACTGTAGCGCCGGTAACTAGGGTCTGGCTGGATGCAATTAAGGATTCGCAGATGGATTGACCTAACAGGGGCGGTTGGGGCGAGAGAAGGGCAACTTCGGGAATGCTTAGCCCAACCTGCATACCCATCCGGCTTAATAAGGACACCAGCGTGACGAGGGCAGTCTGGCCACTATGCGACGACAGGTTGCGCAGATCGGAAACACAGAGGACCTTCCGCGATTGAAAGCCCTGGCAAATTTCCTCATCACTCAGCGCATCAGCGACGTAATCGCGGCAGAGCAAAATAGTCCGATTCAACTCCTCCAGAGCGGTCACGCGAGGACAAGGGCCTCACCCGCAGATCCGAGGCACCGCCACTTGCCATCTGCGTGCAGCCTACCCACCCAAGCCCTGTCCAATGTTGGCTCACCAATAGCAAAATCAGGTATCACTATCGAAACAAAGTCGGGTTGGGACACGATAGGCCACATGTCGTCACTTGAGGAGTGAAACGCTGCGCCTGGGTGTGTATGAACCTGTACTTTGACACTTCGTTTTGAGGCCGCGAGACGCTTCCAGAATTCTGTTAGCCAGTCATCGTCAACTTCGTAGTCGAAAGGTGAGCGCTTGTGAATAGGATGTTCGAACCCATCTACGAGATCTTCACCGGCTGGCCCCGTCCAGTAGACGGCACACTCACATTCCCCGCGTCCGCATTCACGGAGCGTGCGAAAGGTCGCTTGGACCATGTCTCGCGCTAAGCGAAGCAGTCCACGTCCTCCTTTTACTGCGTTCGGACGAAGGAGCAGGATTTCACCCGGCTTGAGACCCGCGCGCTCCACCGACGCGTTCTCCGGCACGACACTGCCGTCCTGCCGAAAGAGGGACAGCAGATGCGGCTGTTGTGTGATGCCGAAAGCTGCGATGGCCTTCTGGAGCAAGGCTGTTACTTGCTCCTCCGGTTCGACCTGAAGCGACTTTGTCACGCCGTTGTAGACGATTTCTACGGCAAATTTCTTTTCGACTATGATGGTCACGCCGTGGCCCTCCTTATGGCCGAGAGTGAGTTCCTACAATAATAAAGCGCGTGAGCAAGCCCCTTTTTTCCGTTTGCGATCAGGATTGTTCGGCGAGAATCGATGGAAAAATGGTACGGTCTCAATCGCTTTTACTAGGACGGGTAAAGATTGATCGTGAAACCCCTCTCGTTCTGCGAAATCGACCTGGAAGACCTCCTACAGAGGCTTACGCTCTATGCGTATGCGCTGTTTGGCTGTTTTCCTGATCCGATTTTCGAGCCGGTCATGCAATATCACGGAGCAAGCCCGGAGGACTTAGCGGTCGCCACGCTTACGCGCCTACTTGACCCCGACGATAAAACTGTGGGGTGGAAGCCAGCGTACGGACCCATGACACGGGATTCGTTGCTTGCGTTTCTCAAGACTGTTCTTCTCCACGACTTCATCGACATGAAGCGTAAAGGTATGCACAAGGCCAGTATTTACATGCCACTGCTCTCAGACCCAGAGAATGGGCAAGACGAGAAGACTCTGGACGATTTCATTGAAAAGCTGGAATCGCCGGAGGCAAGAGCTATTCGGACGGAACAGCGCGAACAACTTCTATCGAAGTTTAACGGCGAACCGGAATTGAAGGAGCTCCTCACGGTCCAGCTCGATCCTGACGGATACCAGGCATACACGAATAAGGAGCTGGCTGTCCTGTTCTCCACAAGCGTGGACGAGATCGAGAATCGGAAAAAACGATTGATGAACCGACTGCTGAGATTGCAAAGGCAGGCGCAGGATAATGTTGTTGTGCCCGATGAGGCTATATGACGAAAAAAAATAGAGAAAAGTTTTTTGAACGGGTTCGGGCTGATGCGGAGAGATTTTGTCCTGATCTAACTTCGATCAGTAAATCGGAGGTCAGTGATCTGTTGGCAGCAGCCGGTACGGATGCTGGTGCTTTACGCAGACGGCTGAACGAATCTGCAAAGAAATTAGCTCTCGCGCAACTGCAGAGAGGCAACAAGGCTCCAGAATATCTCGAGGACCTAAAGGACATGACCGGTGCTCCCGATGAACCGGCGAAAAATCCCAAAATCGCTGTTGAAAAAGCGGTGAAGTGGCTCGATGGGTTCGTGGAAAAGATTGTTGCTGTTCCAAAGCAGATTACGGTGGAGCGGGCGTACCGAAAGACGGGTGATCTCTCTAAGAAGGATGCGGCATTGCTGGACCAGCTAGAACAGAAGCTAAAAGATACCTTTGAGAGAGAAAATGATTAGAGCAGTCGATACTGTGAGCGCGGTTGCGCAGGGATTCCTGAGACGATTTGGTGAGGACTGCGGCCTCAAATTGCAAAAGATCGCGAAAGAAATAGGTCTGTCCGTCGAGGAGGTGGATGCCGACAATTTTGAGGGCGCTCTCCTGAGAATCTCTGGTGTCCCTAGAGGCACGGTCGTACTCAACGGAAACGTCCGTGAAGATGGGCGGAAACTATTTACGCTCGCACACGAAATTGGCCACTATTTGCTCCCCGATCAGCAACGTCGGGCTGGCCCGTGCACCAGGAATGAAATCGCCCAGTGGTCATCAAAACTCCCTCTAGCAGAGCTTGAGGCCAATCGCTTTGCGGCTGAGATACTCATGCCCGAGGTAAAAATTGCGGAGGTTTTACAGAAAGAACCTCAATTTGATCTCGTGTTTCGTATTGCTGAAGAGTGTCAAACGACGCTCACTGCGGCGACATATCGCTACGTGGAACTATCCAGTTTTCGAATTGCGATGGTGTGGAGCAGCAAAGGGCAATCTATGTGGTACAAACCCTCACAGGAATTCGGACGCGCAATTGAACTGGGGTCGCTCAGCACTGCGACATATGCGTATGACTGTTTTGAAGGTCGAGAAGTTCCTAAGCGACTCGAGCCTGTGCCTGCAAAGGCGTGGTTGTACGACTCAAATCTAAAGGATGATGCCAAGATTCTAGAGCAATCCGTATACCTGCCGTTCTATATGAGCGCTATTTCGCTGCTTTATCTAAAAGTGCAGGTTGAACGCCGAAGTGATTTTGACGAGGAAGATGAGTCAGAACTAGATCCCAATGAGTTCACCGTGTACCGTGAGAAATGGCCAGGCAAGAAATAGGAATCGAGCGTGGTGCTTAAAAGACAGACGTTTTCGCACGCTCCCTCTGGCAAGATTTCAAATAAATGGTCGAATGGCTTAAACAAGCGGTCGACTCTTGAGAAACGCGAGAGCTTTGCGATATCGATTTTGCGATGGCCACAATGACATTTTCGCGGCCAATATGAAGGGCTCATGAATCCGGCTGTCATCCGTGCCGCTGAGGACTAACGCACCAGAACCGGATTAATGGGCTTATCTGCCCCTTTTTGCCCCCTCGTGAAATTGTTAAGTCCCGACCAATCAGGAAGATGGTTGGTAGGGACGGTGGGGATCGAAATCACCACTCCCGGGCACTTTGGCTACGTGCACGGGCCGCTCATTATATTAGTGTTGCAGCATGGCACCTACAAGCCGAACAAGGCTAGTGCTCTCTCAACCCGTGCAAGGTCAAATTGATGGGTGCGAAGAATCTCGAGATAGCTCAGTTTATTCCCCAAGCACAGCTTGTGGTCAGCCTGCAATTTGTAGCCGTGGCAAGTCCCACAGATGCATTGAAGGTTTTCTCGACGGTCAGGGTTTCCCGCCCTTAATCGCCGGATGAGCCTTGCTGGCACGATGTGATCCACATGTCGTCTTACGCCAGCCAGCTTAAAATCCAAACCGCAAGACTCCACTTCACAATTTCCGCGCAGGGCGGAGACCCGATGAGTTCTCCAACCGTTCCGACTCGGGGCTGTGCCAGGCCATTTACGGTCCACGCTTTCCCAACGCACCGGCTTTTCTTGCGTCCTAAATTTTGCCTTACAGAACTGGCAGCGACGATAGCGATATGTTTTGCTGCGAAGACATTTAGTTCTGAAGACCTCTGTTTGGCTATTTTTGCAGTAGGGACAGTGCATGGTCATAACCCTCCTTTCTTCGGGACGCAAGTCGGTTCTCAATCACAGGCGTTTTTTTGAGCGGGACAAAGGGAGTCCCATGGAATTCGAGGACGAAGCGAAGCAGACGATTGTGAGTTCGTCACCCTCTTTGGCGCTTGGGTGACCTGTACGCGTGCTATCCTTTCATGGGGCTTGTTCGCTACCAGAAATGACACGGCAATCAGGACCAAATCCCGTGAGCTGCATTTTGTACTTGACACGTGCGACATGATGTCGCATATTTATATGAAGAGATATTCGATTTCCGCAGCGGCGCGATTATTAGGAGTTCATCGAGCGACCTTGCACAGGTGGATCGGCGAAAGGGTCGTTCCAGAACCAATTGCTGAGGAAATCGCTGGCTCGCGGCTACGGTACTGGACAGAGGATGGCTTGACCAAATTGAAGAAATACAAGGCTGATCATTACCGTAAGAAGCCTCGCAAGAAAAAGAAGTAGAGCAAGGAGAAGGTAAGTGACCGAAGCGGGACGCGTTGGTGCTTGAACACCAAACGCGCCCCTGACCACAGTCGCACGTCTGAGGTGCAACGATGGCTGGAACAGAAGTTATCTATTTTCCGTTTGGGTTGCAACTTCCCAGGCGCCAAGACTTTCCGGCTCGTTTCCGTCCTGAGCCTGTAGCAGAATCCCCGCCATTGATCATCCGCTTATCCAGGGTTTTGTCTTTTTGTCCGCGGAACGGCTTCCATTCTGCCGCCGTCTCCCTGAAAGGATTCGACTAAATGAAAGTGGATGTCTATGCCGAGATGTATCTGTGGAACCGTGGCGTTGATTCGCTGATTCGGGTGCTACAGCGTTTGAAAGCTCTCTCCATCTGCTCGAAGCAGCGGATGAAAGTGCATGAGACGAGGCTCGAGGAACTCCGCGCTGGGCTCAACGCCGATTTCGCCGACGCCACCGCAGCACGAGAGCGACTGGATGAGAGTCGGCTTTGCCTGCAACGGACTGCGTGGGAAGCAGGCCGAACCGGCGATCCAGTGAAACAGGCTGAGCCTGCGACTGGTGTTTCCCGCCTCGACTAAAAGGGAGTCTGGAAGCGTCACGTACGCATACGGCGCATACATACACATACAACTGATATGTAAGCTTTCACCGCTTACGTTGCCAACAATGTGGGCAGCGCGTACACAAACAGGCGTCCGATGGGGGAATGGAAAGCGCCACTTAGTTTGCGAATCAGCCGGGACCTGCGCGCCGAGCTCGAGCAGCTCGCTGCACGGGAGAGGCGCACGCTCGGCAACGTGGGAGAGTTGCTTTTGGAGTGGGGCGTCGAACAATTAAAGACCGCGGGCTCCATGGAACGTTTGTTGAATAGCAAGGCCTCACTCCCTGGTCGCAGTTCCCGAGGACGAGCGCTGAAGGAATAAGTTCCGTTGCAGGAAACGATA
>DASZAE010000013.1:0-5904 GCA_035945515.1 Terriglobia bacterium | reverse complement strand
CGTCACCAGGCTGGAGAGATGTACTTTGGTAGTGCTCATGGGGTATCTCCTTCCTCCTGCCCTCGACCGGCAGGTTGTAATTACCGGAGATACCCTTTTTCTTTCTCTACCGCAATCTTCAACACGAAATGTTACAGTCCCGCGGGTTATAGTCTTGCAGGTCTCGACTTGTTATCCAGCAAGAGGCCGCCGCTACAAATTTCCCGAAGTGGCCCTCGGCAAGATGGTTTACAAACTATGCTGTTTAGTGGTTTGATTATTGTCCGTATCGCCCTGCGATTAAACGGGCGGCGGACCACTTGTGGAGGCTACTGTGTCCTGGACGAAAGACAAGGCTTTAGAAAAAATCCGTTCGGTTGGGCTGGTGCCCATCGTGCGCGCGCCCTCAGCCGATGACGCATCGCGCGCCGCCGAAGCTATTCTCCGCGCCAACATTGGAATCGCAGAAATCACCATGACCGTACCCAATGCCATCAAGGTGATGGAGGGCGCGGCTGCGAAGCATGGCAGGGAAGTCCTGCTTGGAGCGGGAACGGTTTTAGACCCGGAGACGTGCCGCGCCGCGATCCTGGCGGGCGCCGAGTTTATCGTGACGCCGGCCCTTAACGTTCAGGTGATTGAAATGGCCCGCCGCTACAGCAAGCCGTGTCTCTCGGGCGCGTTGACGCCCACGGAGGTGATTGCCACCTGGCAGGCGGGGGCCGACATGGTCAAAGTATTTCCCTGCGGGCCGGTCGGCGGTCCGAAATACATTAAAGCTCTGAAAGGGCCATTGCCGCAGATCGATTTCGTCCCAACAGGAGGCGTCACGCTGCAAACCGTCCCCGAATATATCAGGGCGGGCGCGGCAGCCGTAGCTGTGGGAAGCGAATTGCTTGATTTGAAGGCTTTGCGCGAAGGCAAGCTGGAAGTGATTACGGAGCTGGCGCAGAAATTTCAGGATGCGGTCCGCGAGGGAAGGCAAGCCTAAAAAAAGCAACAGTCTGCCACAAAGGAGCTATCGCACGCTATTAAGTCGGCGACGTTTGATTCTGTAGCGGCGGGCAAAGCCTATAAGGGGCCGCCGGTCTTTAATTAGTAAAAACCGGCGGCCAGAGGCCGCCGCTACAGACAATGACCGGCGCTGACTTATGGCGCTCTGTATAAGGCGCAAAGAGATCGCAAAAAGTTTTATTTTTCTTACTGGAGGCACCGATGAAATGTAAATCGTTTCGCGGCATTATGCTGCTGATTTGCGCCCTGGCAGCCGTATCGCTGGCCGCGCAGACGCCTATGCCGGAGCTTGTGCATAACGGATCGAAATATCAGTTTATGGTAGACGGCCAACCATATCTGATGCTCGGCGGGCAGGCTCACAACTCGAGCGCATCCAATCCTAAAGACCTTAACCCCGTTTGGAACTCGATGACGGCCATGCACGCCAACACGGTGGAAATACCCATTTATTGGGAGCTGATCGAGCCTCAGCAGGGTCAATTCGACTTCCACACCATTGACGATATTCTCCAGGGCGCGCGCGCTCACAATCTGCGCGTGGTACTGCTCTGGTTCGGCACCTGGAAAAACGGCAACATGAGTTACACGCCCGCCTGGATTAAGGAAGACACGGCGAAATACTTCCGCGTGCGCGACGAGACGGGCCAGCAGATCGGCGTGCTCTCGCCATTCTGCACGGCGGCGCGCGAAGCCGATGCTACCGCCTTCGCCGCGGTGATGCGGCACCTCAAGAGTGCGGATTCCACGCAGCACACGGTCATTATGATGCAGGTGGAAAACGAAACCGGGCTGTACGGGTCCGACCGCGACTATTCTCCCGTAGCCACGCGCGCCTATGAATCCAACGTGCCATCGAAATTGATGGCCTATATCGAGGCTCATCGCGGGCATCTGATGCCGGCACTCGAGTCGGCATGGGCTGCGAACGATCATCGCCAGAGCGGAACCTGGCATGAAGTCTTTGGCGATCTTGCGCCGGAAGCGTTCAGCGCGTGGTACGTTTCCAGTTATGTGGATGCTGTCGCCGCCGCCGGAAAGCAGGCGTATCCGCTGCCCATGTATTGCAACAACTGGCTGGCAGGTCAAGGCGTCGCGCGCGCCGGGGACTGGCCGAGTGGAGGGCCTACTGTTCACGTGCTCGATGTGTGGAAAGCGGCTGCGTCACACATCGATATTCTCGCGCCGGATATCTACGCTCCCGAATGGCTCGAAACCGCCACGGCTTTCCATCGCCCGGACAATCCCCTTTTCGTTCCGGAAACTGCTTTTATTCCTTCGTATGCCGCCTATGCCTACGCGGACTTTGCCGAGTTTAACGGTATAGGCTTCTCTCCGTTTGGCATTGATAACGGTGTGGAGAACGGAAAGTTGAGCCCGAGCGGCGCGGCGCTCGCCGAGTGCTACCAGGTGCTTCAGCCGCTGCTTCCTTTGATTGAAAAGTACCAATACACGGGCAAACTGTTTGCCGTTGTACAGGGCGTGGACAACGCCAACGCTATCTTTCTCGGCCATGAGCTGGCGGCCATCGCCACATACACTCCTCAGTACAGGTTTGTGCTGCCGCCCGCCGCAACGGGTCGTATGGCGCCCCGAGGAGGCGGCATTATCATTGAACTCGCGCCGGATGATTACATTGTGGCTGGCTCGGGATTCCGTCTTGATTTCAGGAATCTCACTGGCCCAGCGCGCAGCCCAGAGTTCCTGTCCATCGAACAGGGAACCTTCCACGGAACCGAATGGGCGCCTGAGCGGCGATTGAATGGAGATGAGCAGCACGTGAGCCTTTTCAGGTTTCCGGGAATATTGCGGGTGAAGCTGCAGAAGTAGAGCCGGGTTTTATGCCTGGCATATCGTGCGATGCGTTACAAGAGAAATTCATGAAGGCGGCATTGCTTACCGGCATTCGCGGGCTTGAAATTGGCGATCTGCCGGAACCGCGAATTGCCAGCCCGCGCGATGTGTTGCTACGCGTGGATGCCGTCGGCGTCTGCGGCTCGGACCTCCACTATTATGCGCATGGCGGCATCGGCGCTCAGCGGATCACCTATCCAGAGACGGTCGGCCACGAGTGCGCTGGAACGGTGGTGGACGTGGGGACGGGCGTCGCCCATCTGAGGGTAGGCGCGCGCGTAGCCGTTGATCCCTTAATGCCGTGTGGCCAGTGCGACCAATGTTTGGGCGGGCGTGCGCATACCTGCCGCAGGCAGAAGTTCCTGGGGTGCCCAGGGCAAGCTTCGGGGGCGCTCGCGGAGTTCCTGGTTGTGCCGGAAGAGTGTTGTTACCCGGTCCCTGATTCCATGAGCATGGAGCAGGCGGCGATAGTTGAGCCTTTTTCAATCGGCCTTTACGCTGCGCGCATGGCGGGGGTCGAAGACGGAGCGAAGGTTGCAATTTTGGGTGCGGGTCCGATTGGACTTTCGGTGCTGCTCGCTTGTCTTGCGCAAGCGCAATGCACTGTGTATGCCACTGATCTTCTCGAAGCGCGACTTCGTATGGCGATGAAGCTGGGCGCGGCCTGGGCGGGCAATCCGCTTGAATCGGATGTGGTGGCGGAGGTCGAAAAGAAGGAATCGCTTGGGGTTGATTTCGCCTTTGAATGCGCGGGAGAGCAGGCAACGCTCGATCAAGCGGTGAACCTGCTCAAACCAGGGGGAACTTTGTTGATTGTGGGCATTCCTGAAACGGAGCGGGTAAGTTTCAGAATTCACGATCTGCGGCGCAAGGAAATCAGCGTGCGCAACGTCCGCCGCCAGAATGAATGCACGGCGGCTGCAATTAGTCTGATTGCAAGCGGTAGAGTCAACGTCGATCCATTGATTACCCATCGTTTTCCACTCCGGGTGGCAAAGGCGGCTTTTGACCTGATAGCGAATTATGGCGATGGAGTTGTGAAAGCCATGATTAATGTCTCCGCGCAGGCATCACAGACCTTCCAGCCTTGACTTGTTGTGCCCAAAGGCCAGCCGGATGAAGAAATTGGGTATTGCCTCTTTTTTAAGCAATCTGATTGACATTGCCAGTTGATTGAGCGGAAAATAGAGACATCATGCTATCCATAGAGCCAGTGAATAGGTCCACTAGCAGCGCGAAAACATTGGGAGCCTGCAAGATCGTCATGCAGGAGGACCAAAACCCGGTGATTCAATTCGTGATCGAAGGCTTGCAAATCGGCCAGCAGGTGGTTGTCATGGGCGGGCCAGGTTTCTTGCGCGAGATCGCGCGCGGCTTGGGCCAGTGCGGCATGAGACCAGATGTGTCTCTCCGCAACGGCAGGCTCATTTTCCTCACCGCGCCGGGCTGCATTTCAACGCTGATGAAGCCGGATGATCCTCTGCAACGCGGTTCGTTGCGCACAAACGCGCCGCTGCTGCGTTGGGTTTCCGACTGGACGTGGGCTTACGGTAATGCCTCCGAGCCCGCAAGGGCGGCGGACTATCAGCGGCGGGTGCACGACTTCACCCGTTCGCTGGGCGCTCTTTCGCTGTGCACTGCGTTTAATAGTCAGCTCGACCGCAACTCCATGCTGGCGTTGCTGGCGGATCACCGGCGCTGCTCACGGATGCCCGACGGGGCGCTGCCAACCAAACCCCTCGTGCTCACGGCTGCCGCTGGGCGCTCAAGCTAACGCCGCGATTCAAGCGGCGCTATAGGAACGCCGCGGCAATCTGGTCAAGCCGGATTTGGTCGAAACCCTCAAGCACCCAGTCGGCGCTCTGAAGTTCCGCTGCAGAGCGGCTATGGGTAATCGCAAGACACCTCATGCCCGCGGCGTGAGCAGCGTCAACACCCGCTGGGGCATCCTCCAAGGCAAGACACTCCGAAGCTCGCAAATTTCCCTTACTAAAAACTTCAAGCGTCTGCAGCCCTCGAAGCGCGGTTAAATAAGAGCACGGGTGCGGCTTCGAGTGCTCGCAATCGTCAGCTGTCGAGAGCGCGACGAAGGCGTCTCGCAGATTGAGCCGCGCCAGTAGGTGTTCGACTTCGCTGCGAAGGCTGCCGCTGGCAATGGCAAGCGGATAGCGCGCGGCACACTGGCGCACAAATTCGGGCGCTCCCGGCACCGGGGGCAGGCCGTCTCGAATAGCTTCCCGGTAAGCTTCTTCCTTCCAGCGCGTCAGTTCGTTGCGGCGGCGGGTGTCCACGCTCTGCTCGTGGGTTTTGTAAAGATGCTCGACGATCCCGCGGTCGTCTAGCGCAAGGTAATCACGATAATATTCCTCGGCGGTGAGGTTCCACCCTTCAAGCTTCGCCATGCGCTGTGTGAGCGCCATAATCAGCGGCTCGCTGTCTACGATCACACCGTCAAAGTCGAAAATGAGAGCGCGTAACAATATCAATCACCTTTCGGGGAACTGGGTTCGCCCGGCGTGCGGACAGGCTGCGGAAGAACTTTATGATAGACTTGACGTGTAGAAGACGGCAAGCGGACCCGCTGTCTGAATCCTTAACCCCTCGCATAAAAATAACTCTTGGAAGAGGGTGGCCGAAGACTGGGGGATTTCGAGGGCGGACGCTTAAGGCATATCGCAAATGACCCACGAACTCAGTTTGCCGATTGCGCTTGTCGCGGGACTGGTCTCCTTTCTCTCGCCTTGCGTGCTTCCACTTATACCCGGTTATATTTCCATGCTCTCCGGCGCCTCGATGGATGAGCTTAAGGCTGGAGGCGATGCGACACTCGGGGCGCGCGTCTTTCGCAATGCGATTGCATTTGTCATTGGCTTTTCGGTGGTTTTCGTATCGCTCGGCGCCTCGGCAACCGCTGTGGGGGCGTTTCTGCTGGCAAGGCGCACGGTGTTCAATGTAGTGGCGGGAATCGTGATCATCGTCTTCGGATTACATTTAACCGGGATTATCAAGATTCCTTTTCTCTACCGTGATGCGCGCCTGACTACCGGCAAACCCAAG
>DASZAE010000012.1:0-2733 GCA_035945515.1 Terriglobia bacterium | reverse complement strand
GGCCGGCAGCCCCACGTCTCCGCCACACGAGCGAGCAGCAGGAGGTTTTCAGTCTTCACGAAAGGGTGCGAGGTCGCGCACGGGGGAGCCATTGCTTCCCTCGCACGCAACCTCGCCCACCGCCCAGCGAATAATAAAGTTGAGATCCTCGTCCGCGAGGAGGTCGGGTGGAATCTCGTCCGGTCCAGGCGAGAGCGAAATCCTCGGCTGCACCATCACCTCTGATAGCAAATCAACAATCCACCCGGCCAGTGCTTGTGCCTCTTCGGGCGTGTGAACCACGGGCACGGCATCCGCTTTCGAGATGGCGCCCGCTATGGCGAGCGTGTGCGGCAGTTGGCCGCGAAAGACAAACCATAGGGGCGACGGGCGACGCATCAGCACCGGCTTGCCCAGTTTGGGAAGCATAACCCGCTCCACACGCTGATCTAACTCAAAAGCGGTCTTAAAATCCTGCGAGGTTGCAATGTGATTTTCCATGGGTAAAGTTCTGAACCTATGCTGCTGCTCGCCCTCCAATGATCCCTGCTAAGGCTGACGGTAAACTTTCCCAACCTGATCGCCCGCGGGTCGCGACGGGTCGGCAAGCCCGCTGAATTTTACTTTCACCGACGTCGCCTTTTCGCGCGAAAACGGCATCGACAGGGCTTGCGCTTGATAGGCGCAATAGAGCTGGCTGACGACGAATTTGCCCGGAGCATCGATGCGCGGCGAGACGATGGCGATTGCCATGCGCGGAATCTGCATCAAGCCCCCAAAAGATATCTCCTCGTAATTCTGAAATCCCACCGGCAAGCCAGGGTCAGATCCGGAAGCGAAAATGCCATTTGAAAGATAGGCCCTGAGTTTCGTGTAGTCAGTTTCCATCACCTCGGCCTCAATTGACTGTTCTTCCGCGGTCAGGCGCGCGTCGATGGGCGCGGCCACCTGGTCTGCGCTCAAAGCCTCAATCTTCGGGGACCACGTCATCGTGGTCGCGCCAGAAACAGCGCCTGCGAAAAGCGGGCCCGTTGTATTCGCCGTGGGCGCACTGCTACCAGGCGTGCTAATCCCACCCACGGGCAACATCCAACTCTGCCCGAGCAGAATGGGCGTTGAATTCTGCAGCTTCTCAGCGCCCGCGGAAATGCTGGCATAAACGTTGTAGCCCGTGGCGTTGCCCCCTTGGGGCGGCGAGGTCACCACCGGCAAATTCCCTGCCGGAACAGCAAGACTCGCTTCCACCGAAGGCAGAGTTTCACCTAAAGGGTTAACGCAGGTGATGACGGCGTAATACGTAGCCGCCGGAAGCGACCCTCCGGGCGCGGTTGAAAGAGCTGGCGCGGCAGGCGGACTCAGGGCTGCAACGGATGGGTTGCCATTGAGATCAATTAGCAGGCGGGACCCCGTCGGCGGCACTGCCACGCCAAGCCACAAGCTCCCCGGACCTTGATGAATCTTAGTAAGATCAACCGACGTCATTCGAAAACCTCCGCTGCCAATAGACTGAGTCTTTAGAGTCTGTGTGACGACTGCCATTGTAACGGCTGCCCCGCTACAGCTTAAAATCGTAGCTCTCACGCAGATTCTTCACGTTTCCTGCGATTGCAGCACTACTGTCAGCTCCGCCAGCATTACGGGAACGTCAATTCCGGCGCGCGTGACTTGGCTATATCGGTGCGATTTTACAAAAACGCTTTTTATTGATCCCGCCGCCGGAGGCATTGTGATGCCCGCCGGAATCGTCTCGTGGACAATAGGAAGCGCGGATGTCCAGTCGGCGCCGCTGGCAGTCGTCAGAATGACATCCAGCACGCGCGCATAGTCCTGCGCGTTATCTTGTGCCATTTCCTGATCGTACTGACCCGTTTCGAGAGCCAGCGTCATCACCGAGGACCACGAGCGCGTCCAAGGCGATGATACGTCGAACTCAATCTGGTCCGCCGATAAGGTCAGCCACGGAAATGCCATGCGTGCCGCCGGCCCCTTGTGAAATTCGTGAATGGGAACGAGCGCAGGATTAATCAACGCGATTGCAGACGACTGATCGCGCTGGATAATCGCAATCGTCTGGTTGAGCAGAGGCTTTGAAAATGCCGCATTCCATGCCGCTGTGTAGGCCATTTCGATTTCTCTTACTCCCGCTCGCCGGGGCAGCCACTGCAGCTGTAACGACGGCCGGTGACCGCCGGTCTGCAATAGGAAGACCCGGCGGTCAGACACTACAACCGTGATTGCTGCCCCGATTCATCGCCGATCGAACTTGCCAAAAAAATTGGACATGCCGGAATCTGCAGGCGTTTGCCCTCTCGTCTGGTCGCCTCCCGCCACACCTTGCAGTCCAGGGCGCGGCGAAGGGGTGGCCGATTGCGTGTCGAAGAGATGATCGTAAATACCTCCGCCGGATATTCCCTTGGCATCCGCAGCCCTTAGCTCGTCTATCAAATTTTTAAATGCTGACTGAAAGTCGTTCGCTAGACGCTCGGCCGAGGCGACGCCGAAAGTTGCGAGAGTCTGGCCCAGTTGCGCAGCGCCGCCATAACGGTTGATTCGTTCAAGCACATTTTGGGCGTCCGCCGAAAGCGCCGTCTGAAACGTGGCGAAGCTGCCTCCGAATTGTTGGTTGATGATCTCGCCATAGCGATTTTGAAGAACGGCGTCAATGTCGCCCGCTACATCATCGATGTACTGCTGGATGAGAGCGTCTGTAGGCTTCTGCTGCGGAGTGCCCCGCGTGAAAGCAGGGAACATGCC
>DASZAE010000011.1:0-2050 GCA_035945515.1 Terriglobia bacterium | reverse complement strand
GCTCTTTGGGGGCCGCGTTCGTTCAACGATGGCGCGGGCATGAGCCACTTCCCCAAAATGGCGGCCTTCGTCAAAGCGAACATGCCGCCTACCCAACCGGGAAGCCTGACCACGCAGGAGGCGTTTGACGTTGCGGCCTATGTTGACTCACATCCTCGCGCGCACTTTACCGGGAAGTAAGAGTCAGAATTAAATTGTCAATGTCACGCCTGCGCGGTAAAGTATTGCTGCTAAAGCGCCCTTCGAGGTACGCCGTTGAGACTGAAGATTGCCAAAAGCATTACCCAGCGCAGCTACGAGCTTATCCGGGCGCAAATTCTGCGCGGGGAGCTCAACGCGAGCCAGAGGCTTACCGAAGCCTATTTTGCCAAGCTTTTCGGAATCAGCAAATCTCCGATCCGCGAGGCGCTGAACCGGCTCGAGGCTGAAGGCTTGATCACCATCCAGCCCCGGCGCGGGGCCTTTGTGCGCGATTTTTCGCCGCGTGATACTGAAGAGATATATGAGATGCGTGAGATTCTTGAGACGAGTGCCGTGCGCAACCTGGAATTGAACGCGAAGACCATCGCTCAATTGCGCGCCGCCGTCGACGCGGCTGAGGCTCACCTCAACCAGAACGACCGCGAAAAGTATGTTTGCGCCGACGCGGACTTCCACCGCATCCTTGCCCAGTCTAACCCCAATTCCAGGCTGCGCAAGGTGCTAGAGAGTATGCACGACCAGATGCTGATTCTGCGGCACAAGACATTTGCCCTCTCCGGACGCAACTCGGTAAAGCAGCACCGCGAGATCGCCCAGGCGCTCGAACAGGGGAATCGAGAGGCCGCCGCCCAACTGATGAGCGAACACATCCGCGCCGTCCGGCAGAGCCTTCTTGAAGACATCCAGCAGAAACATGCACAACCCGCCCCGCCCGAAATTGAGCCTTCCTCTGCGCGGCGCGGCCCAAAGGCGGAACGGAACGCGCCCGCCCCCTCCAACCGCTAAGACCTCTATCATTGTAGCGGCGGACTCTGCGGGCTTCGGCCGCTGCATCTGCTTCATGACCCACTGAAATCGATCAACTTCGCCGCCGCGCGAAAGCCGCGCATGGCAGCAGCGATGTAGACCACGCCAGCGACGGTTAGTGCGGGTCGGGATCGCCGGCGCCCCCTTCGGTGAATTTGGGATTTTCGAGCGTTCCGCTCACATGAAATGGAAACAACAGCTTGCCGTTCTTGAGCGAGGCCCCGTACAACCTGGCCACAAGATTCGTAAAGAAGCTCTGCTTGGTGACAATCTCAGCCACGCCTTGATAGGCCAAGTCGTCAGCACCGGCTACGCGGATGCTTCCCGATCCATCGACATCCACCCCGTAACCGGTGATATTAATTTTACGACTGGATATTCGTAGATTGGCCAGCTCAAAATCGGCGGCAATGGAGGAAAATGACGCCGGATCCTGGCGGGCGGGACCAAGGTTGTTATAATGCGCCAGCTTCATGAGATTCAGATTAAGCCTCAGACTTGGCACCTCGCCGCGGCGCACGGTCAGACGTCCGGTTCCATGTACCCCAACGAGGGGATTATCCGTGTGCTCGATTTCTCCTGCCAGCGCCAGGTTTCCTTCCATGGTCCCCGTCATTTCTCCGCCCCCGCCTTCAAAGGCCGTGAGCAAACGCGCCACATTAATTCCGTTCATCTGCGCGTTGGCGCTGAACCTCGCGTTCTGCCCTGCCAGATTAAATGAGAGACCGCCGAAAAGACGCCCCCCATAGGCATCTAGCTCGACGTCCTTTAAGGAAATCTGCTCCCGCAACAGCCGGAGCTTGGCTCGTACGCTCGTCGCCTGGATCGCGCCGAAGCGCAGAGAATCCGCCTTCAAAGCGCCTTGGGTGGCGGCAGCGGATGAAGCAGGATCAAGGAACGAGCCAAGGTTCACCTGGCGCAAGACGCTCGAAATGTTGTCGACGGTCAGAAAGACCGGACCCGGCCGGTCCGAAGGATCGATCAGATTCGACATCAGCAATTGACCATTTCTAATTTCCACCCGGGAGATAACTGTTGAAGG
>DASZAE010000010.1:0-7297 GCA_035945515.1 Terriglobia bacterium | reverse complement strand
CTCTGGCCGCCGGTTTTTACTAATTAAAGACCGGCGGCCAGAGGCCGCCGCTACAACGCCAGCTGCGCTACAAAAAGCCTAGCACGCCACTCTGAGACTTTTGAGACAAATGGGATAAATGGGACGGTTTTTACGGCGGGCAAAAAAGGGGCTAGGCAGGCTGCCCGGCATACCTCACGCCGCGTTTACCACGGCCAATTGGCCGGATGCGGCCCACGAGCCAGTGCCTCTCTTTTTTTCCTTTGAGGGCGGCGATGACACGGCTGAGGTTCCGGCTGGAAACGATGAGCAACATGCCGAGTCCGCAGTTAAACGTGCGCAGCATTTCGTCTTCGGGCACATCGCCCAGGCGGGCGATCAAATCAAAGATGGGCAAGCGGGGCCACGCGCCGCTGAAAATTTCCGCTTGGCATCCGCGCGGAAGAATGCGGGGCGTGTTATCGGTGATGCCGCCGCCAGTGACGTGAACTAACCCATTCAGCAGTCCCTTTTCGAGCAATGGGCGGACGGTAGGCCAGTAGCAGCGGTGCGGCGCGAGCAGTTCTTCTCCAAGCGCGCGGCCAAGCTTAGGGATGCGCTGCGTCAACTTCAGCTTCGCCTTTTCGAGCAGCACCTTGCGCGCCAGCGAGTAGCCATTGGTGTGGAGACCGAGCGAGGGAAGGCCCACGATGGCGTCGCCTGGGCGGATGCGGCGGCCATCCAGGATTTTACTCCGGCGCACCCAGCCGACGATGGTCCCCGCAAGATCGTATTCTTGCGCGGGATAAAACCCCGGCATCTCAGCCGTCTCGCCTCCGATGAGCGCGCATCCTGTCGCGCGGCAGGCGTTGGTGATCCCACGCACGATTTCGACCACGGTGGCAGGGCGCATCTGGCCTGTGGCCAGATAATCCAGAAAAAAAAGCGGCTCTGCGCCGTGCACCGCGATATCGTTCACGCAATGGTTCACCAGGTCCGCGCCAACGGTGGAATGGCGGTCCATCTCGAAAGCGATTTTCAGTTTGGTGCCCACGCCGTCGGCGCTGGCCACGAGCACGGCGTCGCGCGGCAGGCCGGCAAGCGAGCAGAAGCCGCCAAAAGCGCCCACTTCACCCAGAACGCGCGCATGATATGTCCGCCGCGCTAACGCTTTTATGCGGGATTTGGCGCGCCGCGCCGCCGCGAAGCTGACGCCAGCGTCTTGATAACGCATATTAAAGGCAAGGACAAGAAAATTTGGTGACAACCGCGGCTGTAGCGGCGGCCTCTGGCCGCCGGTCTTTACTATTAAAATCCGGCGGCCAGAGGCCGCCGCTACAAAACATTACCTGCAGTGGTCACGCAGACTTGAGAGACAGTAGTGCTCGTCTCTTGTCTCTCGTCCCTGCTTTTCTATTTGGCGTTTGGATTTTCGAAGACTTTGCCAATCCGCCGCCAGCGGGTATTTTGCAGGAAATTGGCGATGATTTGCCCGTCAAAGCGAAGCCGTCCCTCCAGCGTTTCGTCCAGCCATTCCCGCGAGGGCGCGTTGTAAGACCAATAGACGAAGAGCGGCTCGCCCACCACGTTTTGAGCGGGAACGAAGCCCCAGAAGCGGCTGTCGGAAGAGTTGTCGCGGTTGTCGCCCATCACAAAGAAATAACCCTTGGGCACGCGCAATCCGTTCGACCGGATATATTCTGGCATGGCGCGCGCCCACGCCGGGTCAACCGCGCCTTCGCTGACCAGGCTATCCACTTCGTCGAACTCGTCGAGAGAAGGTGGGAAATTCTCGCTGTAGGCGCTGATCCCGTTCGGGCTATACACAGCATAAGGTTCAACCAGGCGCGCGCCGTTGCGGTAAACCCGGTCGTTCACAACGCGGATGACGTCGCCGCCCACGCCGATGACGCGCTTAACGTACATCAAAGACGGGTTCCGCGGATAATGAAACGCGATAATATCCCCGCGGTGCACGGATTTGATGCTCGGCAGGCGCAGAGGCGTGTAAGGGATTTGCGGACCGTAAGGGAGCTTATCGAGAAAGACGTGGTCGCCGATCAAGATGGTGTCTTCCATCGAGCCGGTGGGAATCACCGTGGCTTCGCCGATAAAAATGCGGATGCAGAAGACGCCAATGAGGATGATCAGAAGCGAGCGCAGCGTCTCGCCCCATCCACCATCGTTTTTCTTGCGTGATGAAGCAGGGGATGTTTCCGGGCCGGGTTCAGAAGCGCCATTAAGCCCATTTGGGTCATTAGATGAATTGTTGGGATCGACTTCATGTATGCCGTTAGGTTCCATATCACTCACGATGCCGCAAGGCGATCAAGCTCTCCTGAATAGTGGTGGGATAGTTTCCGCTGTAGCACGCCAGACAATAATGGCCATCCGTGTCGCCCGTCGCCTGGCGGAGGCCGTCAAGCGAGAGATAACCAAGCGTGTCCGCCTCAATATAGCGGCGAATCTCTTCCAAGCTGTGCGTGGCGGCAATCAATTCTTCCCGCGTGGGAATATCAACTCCGTAGAAGCATGGAGACGTGGTGGGCGGACAACTGATGCGCATGTGCACCTCGGCCGCTCCGGCGTCGCGCACCAGGCGCACAATCTTACGGCTGGTGGTGCCGCGAATAATCGAATCATCCACCAGCACGATGCGCTTGCCCTCAATCAGGCTGCGAACGGGATTCAGCTTCAGCTTAACGGCAAGGTCGCGGTGGGCTTGCGTCGGCTCGATGAATGACCGGCCCACGTAGTGATTGCGGATCAAGCCTAGCCGCATAGGAATGCCCGATTCTTCCGCATACCCAATGGCCGCCGGCACGCCCGAATCCGGCACCGGCACCACCAAATCCGCTTCTACCGGATGCTCGCGCGCCAGCAGCCGGCCCAGCATCTCGCGGCTCTTTTGCACGGATTTGCCAAACACAACGCTATCGGGCCGGGAGAAATAAACGTGCTCGAAGATGCAAAACGCGCGCTTCTCTGCCGGAGGCGCGAAGCGGAGCGAGGTGAGGCCGCGCCGGTCGAGGATCACCATCTCGCCCGGCTCCACGTCCCGCACGAAGGTGGCATTGATCAGATCAAAGGCGCAGGTTTCGGACGCCAGCACCCAGCCGTCATTCAACCGGCCCAGCGAAAGCGGGCGGAAGCCGCGCGGGTCGCGGATGCCGTAAACGCTGTCCTTGAGCAGCGCCACCAGCGAATACGCGCCCTCAACGCGGTCGAGTGCGTCTGCCAGCGATTCGGGGACGCCCGATTGCTTGGAGCGCGCGAAATAATGCAGAATCACTTCCGTATCGCTGGTAGATTGAAAAATGTCGCCCTTGGATTCGAGCTCGCGCCGCCGCGCTGAAGCGTTCACCAGGTTGCCGTTGTGGGCCAATGCAACCTGCCCTTTCTGGCAGCTTACTGTCAGCGGCTGAGCGTTGCGCAGGTCCGTATCGCCGGCAGTGGAATAGCGCGTATGGCCAATCGCCATGTGCCCCGGCAAACCCTTCAGGACGTCGGCAGTGAAGAGTTCATTGACGTGACCCATGCCCTTGTAACACGTCACTGTGAGGCCATCGGAGACGGCAATACCGGCGCTTTCCTGCCCCCGGTGTTGAAGCGCATAAAGGCCCAGATGAGCCACCTTCGCCGCTTCCGGCGCGCCGAAAACCGCAAAAACGCCGCAAAATTCCCGCGGCGTGTCATCATCCTGCTGGGAGGCTGGATGGGATTCAAGGGTGGGCGGCGGCAAAATCCTTTTTCCAGATCCTTCAAAGGACTTTTTCGGGCCTGGTGGATATGATGGGTGCAATGAACGATCCTTAGGATTTCTCGACTAACGCAAACCGGAAGACCTGAAATCAGCCAAGGTGGGGTCAAACTCCCGCCTTTTCTATTGTGCTAGGAAGTTTGAAACCACGCAACAGCTTTTTGTTTGTTCAAGCAAACCATTAAGCCCAATCGCATCAATCAATTGCGTAATGATGCGGGCTCGGGACCTTATGTGCGATCATCAAAAGTCCTATCATGACGCGCCATTTATGCCGATAAACCTTATGGTTGCGCAATTGTTGGATTCATAAAACACAAAAGGGTAACATCCACCCGTGAGCTTCGTTAACAAGGCCCTGTGCGAAATCAACTGCAAGATTGTTTACTATGGCGCGGGCCTGGGCGGCAAAACCACCAATTTGCAGTGGATTTTTGAACAAACGGCGCGAGGCACGGGGGAAAAAATGCTCTCCCTCGCCACCGAAAACGACCGCACGCTCTTCTTTGATTTTCTCCCGCTTGATCTGGGCACGCTGCGCGGCTTTAAGGTCCGCCTTCACCTCTACACCGTCCCCGGCCAGATATCCTACCAAGCCAGCCGCAAACTCATCCTGCGCGGGGTTGACGGCGTGGTCTTTGTGGCCGATTCGCTTTCCTCGCGCATGGAAGCGAACTTAGCCGCCATTGAAGATTTACAGCAGAACCTGAAAGAACTGGGCGAAGACTTCCGCAAATTGCCTTATGTCCTGCAGATCAATAAGCGCGACCTCGCGGGCGCAGTCTCTACAAGCCAGATGACCTCGCTGCTCGCGCGCAAAGACGAGCCGGTTTTTGAAGCCATTGCCAGTCAGGGCGTGGGCGTGCTCGATACGCTTAAATCGATTGGCCGCCAAGTGCTCGCGCGCATGAAAAAAAGCTGACCCTCTGCTGAATGCTTCCCCCGCCCGCTAAAATCCAAATCCCAGCTACAATAAGACGCTATGCCTTTCACAAGAGTTCGAACTCGCGTTGCGCCGTCGCCTACCGGCGATCCGCACGTCGGCACGGCCTACATTGCGCTTTTCAACTATTGTTTCGCCAAGAAGCACGGCGGAGAATTCATCCTGCGCATTGAAGACACGGATACGGCCAGGAGCAGCCCGCAATCCGAAGCCGCCATCTTGAACTCACTCGGGTGGCTTGGTCTTGCCTGGGACGAAGGCCCGGAAACCCCTGGGCCGCATGGACCCTACCGGCAGAGCGAGCGCGGCGAGATTTACCGCAAACATGCCAGCCAGCTTCTTGAAAACGGACACGCCTTCCGCTGCTTTTGCACGCCGGAGCGTCTGGCTGCGATGAGAGACGCGCAGAAGGCGGCCGGCGAGCGGCCCGGTTATGACGGCCTTTGTCTCAGCCTCGCGCCGGAAGAGGTCCAGGCGCGGCTCGCCGCCGGGAAGCCTTATGTCGTCCGCATGAAGGTGCCGCGCGAGGGGACGTGCGTGATCAAAGACTTGCTGCGCGGCGACATCGAGATTGGCTGGGACACCGTCGACATGCAAGTGCTGCTCAAAGCCGACGGAATGCCCACCTACCACCTGGCAAACGTGATCGACGATCACCTGATGGAAATCTCGCACATCCTGCGCGGCGAAGAGTGGATCAATTCCGCTCCTAAACATAAACTGCTTTATGAATATTTCGGATGGGAAATGCCCGTGCTGTGCCACCTGCCGCTGTTGCGCAACCCCGACAAGAGCAAGCTGAGCAAGCGGAAGAATCCTACCAGCCTGCTGTTTTATGAGCGCATGGGCTATCTGCCCGAAGCCCTGCTCAACTATCTCGGGTTAATGGCTTGGTCCATGCCAAACGGCGAGGAGAAATTCTCGCTTAATGAGATGGTGGAACAATTCAGCCTGGAGCGAGTGTCCCTGGGCGGTCCGGTTTTCGATCTCACCAAGCTCGACTGGCTCAACGGGCGCTGGATTCGTGAGAATCTGAGCGAAACGGAGTTTGCCGCGCGCATTCGAGCCTGGGCGCTGAACGAATCGTACCTCATGCGCATCGCGCCGCTGGTGCAATCGCGCGTCTCGGTGCTGAGCGATCTCGGACCGCTCGCGGCCCCCTTTTTCTCAGGAGTGATTAAAATCACGCTTGAACAACTGCTCGATGGCAAGCTCGACCGCGACACCATCTCGGTTGCTCTCGATCTGGCGCTCGCGCGGCTTGACGGCATCGAGTGGAACAAATCCGAAATTGAGCAGGCTCTGAAAACGCTCGCCGCTGAAATGGAAATCAAGTTCCGGGATTTCCTCCGGCCATTTTTCATTGTCATCAGCGGCAGCCCCGTTTCTGTGCCACTGTTTGACGCCATGGAAATCCTCGGCCGCGATCTGTGCCGCGCCCGGCTGCGCTATGCGCTTGCGCTCGCTGGCAAACCACAGTCAGATGAGAAGAAACGCTGGCTGAAAACCGCTAAGGGAAAACTGGCGAGCGAATGAAGTTGGCGCGGCGGGTTCCTTACAGCTTCGGCCGCCGGTCTTTACTATTAAAATCCGGCGGCCAGAGGCCGCCGCTACAGAATCAGGCGCCGCTGACTTATGGCGTCACGTATAAAAGCCGGTGGGCAAAGCCTGCAAGGGCGCCGCGCCAGAACATGACCACTCCTTCCCTGCTCTGCTAATCCCGCATCACACGCAAACCGATCACATCCTTTACGCAAATCTTGTTGCGACACGCGGGCCAACTATGATACTTGAAATAGCTTGCGTTCTTGGCTCACAACCATGCCTGCTCGGCGCCACATGAAGCTGTTTCCCGCGATCTGCAGACCTGCGAGGGGTTGACGATGAAATTTCCGCGGCAATATCTGGCTTTTCTTTTGTTCGCTGCAATGGCGACTTCACTGCATGCCGTAGCAGCCACAGAAGGCCGGGTCCCTGGCACAGCGCAAAATAAAGGGCCATTCGCCAACCTTGAATTCCGCAATCTTGGGCCTGCTATCGCGGGAGGGCGCGTCAGCGCGGTCGAAGGCATTCCGGGGAATCCGGCTATTTATTATGTGGGCGCGGCGGCTGGGGGTATTTTCAAAACCTCGGACGGCGGCGCCACCTGGCAAGCGATTTTCACCAAGCAGGCCAGCGCGTCCATTGGCGCTATGGCCATCTCGCCGTCCAATCCAAACTACATCTGGGTTGGCACGGGCGAGGCCAACATCCGCAATGATGTAATCGACGGCGATGGAATTTACTTTTCCCCAGATGCCGGTCACACCTGGAAATTCATGGGACTTGGAGACGCGGGCCAGATTTCGCGCATCATTGTTGACCCCTCGAATCCCGATATCGTTTTTGCCGGAGTGCTCGGCCACGCTTGGGCGCCTAACGCCGATCGCGGAGTCTTTCGCACGACCGATGGCGGCAAGACCTGGAAGAAAGTCCTTTTCGTCGATGCCACCACTGGCGTTTCAGACCTTGCGATGCAGCCTGGGAATCCGAAGGTGCTTTACGCCGGAATGTGGGAGGCGCGGCGCTATCCCTGGACGATGGTGAATGGCGGCGCAAACAGCGGCATCTACCGCTCGACCGATGGCGGCGATACG
>DASZAE010000009.1:0-1540 GCA_035945515.1 Terriglobia bacterium | reverse complement strand
GCAGTTTTTCCAGGCCAACGTGCTGACCCAGGTTGAAATCAACCGTCATGGAAATCAGATGTTAATGGACATCGCCAAGGCGGCGCAAACTACTGCAACTCCAGGCCGGATTAACCTGATCCATTCGGCGGTTCAAGAGGGCGAGGCAATCCAAAAAGCCCTCAACGCCGCCGATTATGGAAAATGGGCGGGATTTTACACCGGCGGCGATTGGCTTCTGGACGTTCCATTGACGGTCAATCTGGAGAAGTCTTATCTCGCGCAGTTAAACGGCAAAGGCATGGACCAGAACGTGATGATTCGCGCGCAGGACGGCGGCTTTGCCTATTACATGATTACGGCCTACCAGGGAACTCAGCAGGTTGAGTTCTAACAGGATGTAATATTATTAATGTGCATGCCATGTTGAGCGCGGCGAAGCATCTGCTTTTATATTCCTCACACGCAGGCGCTCCGCTCAGCACAGACCGCAGAGGTGACAGCCTGCCAAACTCTCTACGATAAATGAGATAAACGGGTTATTATTCTTTTATGACGGAAGTGTAGCAATCCACTTTCAGCGAAATTCAAATTTCTTTTAGACGGCGGAGTTGATGAAGATTGCCGATGTGCGCGCCACAACCGTGACCGTCCCGCTTGAAGCCCCATTGAGGCACGGGAACGGATGCCATTGGGGACGTTTTGTTCGAACAATTATTGAGATTGAAACGGACAATGGCCTGATTGGCCTCGGCGAAATGGGCGGCGGCGGCGAGTCCAGCGAAGCGTCGTTTATAGCCCTCAAGCCCTACTTGGTTGGCCGTGATCCGGCGCGGCTGGAAGAACTGCGGTTTATCATCAGCAATCCGACCGCCTCGCTGTATAACAATCGCACTCAGATTCTGGCCGCGATTGAATTCGCGTGCCTCGATATTCTTGGCAAAGCGTGGGGCGTTCCGGTTTCTGAAATTCTCGGCGGCCGCATCCGAGACCGCGTGCAGTTTGCGTCTTATTTATTTTTCCGCTACCCAACTGCGCAGGATGGAGCGGGCGAAGTCCGCACGCCGGAGCAGCTTGTCGAGTGCGCAAAGGATTTGAAAGCGCGCTACGGCTTCGTCAACCACAAGCTGAAAGGCGGGGTTTTTCCGCCTGATTACGAACTCGAGTGTTATCGCGCGCTTGCTGCGGCGCTGCCGGGCGATAGCTTCCGGTTCGATCCGAACGGCGTGTGGTCCACGGCGCAAGCTATCCGCTTTGGGCAGGCCATCGAAGACCTGAACAATGACTATTTAGAAGACCCGGTGTTTGGGCTAAACGGAATGCGCGAGGCCCGGAGGAAGCTCCGGATGCCGCTGGCCACCAACACCGTCGTGGTTAATTTTGAGCAACTCGCGGCCAATGCGCTCAATACCGCCGTGGATGTGATCCTGCTTGATACGACGTTCTGGGGCGGCATTCGCCCTTGCATCAAGGCCGCCGGCATTTGTGACACTTTCCAGTTGGGTGTTGCGGTGCATTCTTCGGGCGAGCTTGGGATTCAACTGGCCACCATGCTGCACCT
>DASZAE010000008.1:0-4223 GCA_035945515.1 Terriglobia bacterium | reverse complement strand
TGGGCTGGTCCGTCGAAGCCCCAGGAAAGCCGAACGCCCATTTCAGCTTCAAGTTTTTGACGCTATTACGGTCAAGACCCGCTTGTTTTGCAATTTGAAAGCGGGCATTCGTGGCGCTGTTGCCCCAACCGTTCCAAGCGGAATCGCCTGCGCTGAGGGGGGCCGAATTCGCCGAGCAAAAGCCGGTAACGATTTTCTGCACTGCTTCGCGCCTGGGCGACAGAAAGTGAGCCACCGCTTCGCGTTCCCCGGCGGTTAGCTGCGATCCTTGCGCCTTCATGACGCCCGTTTCGAGGGCGCCAAGGATTTCCTGGCTGGACATTTGGCGAAGCACGCTGGGCAACGGCGCGCGCGTGCCGCTATTCTCGTGATGACACACGGCGCAGTGGTTTATAAAGATTTGCCGCCCCATGCCTCGAGCGGACCTCTGATTTTGCGCGGCCCACCCAGCAGAGCATCCAAGCAGGATCAGCACGATCCCGGTCAGGAGGAGAAGCGTCAACCTGTAGGGCCGAGACGAATAGCATGTGTCAAGCACCGAGCAAAACGTCAAAGACGAAGTCGAATTTTTCTTGTCCATTCAGGAAAACCTTTCAGCGGCGGCCGTCAGCTTGTAACGGGGAGTGCGCCGTTCAAGCGTAGCGGCATTTCAGCTGTTTAGCGCGGCTTCATTGGTTGATGATGGAGCCGTCGAGCCGTCGAATCTCTCCCCATCCGCCGTTGAGATGGCGGCGGTCTTCGTGGAAGGGATGCTGGGCGGCAAGCTCTTCATTCACCTCAACCCCCCAACCCGGCGCATCGCTGGCCCATAAATAGCCGTCTTTATAGGTGGCGCAGCCGGTAAATATCTCCGCCTCCAAACCCTGGATGATGCCGCCTTCCTGGATGCCAAAACTGGTGCTGGCTAGATCCAAATGCAATTGCGCCGTATGACCCACGGGCGACACGTCGGGCGGGCCGTGCCACGCCGTCTTCACGCCGAACTGCTCGGCGAGGATAGCCACTTTCCGCGCTTGCGTCAGGCCCCCGATTTGCGATACATGGCAGCGGATATAATCGATCAGGCGTCCCTCAATCAGCGGCTGCCACTCGTGCGGATTATTGAAGAGTTCGCCCATCGCAAGCGAGGTTGCGCACTGCTGCCGGATTTGCCGGAAATACTCAATGTGCTCGGGCGAGAGCACGTCTTCCAGATAGAACAGCCGGATTGGCTCAAGTTCCTTGGCAAATTGCACGGCTTGGTGCGCGCTAACGCGCTCATGCACGTCATGAATCAGCTCGATTTCTTCGCCTAGTTGCGCCCGGCACGCTTCGAGCATTTTCCGCGTCAGGCGCATGTAAGGTCCGGGCTCAAATACAGCGCCCGCGTGCAATCCTTTGAGCGACGGCCCCTTGCGCGGACCGTAAGAGGACATTCCGGGCACGCCCACCATGACTTTGATACATTTGAACCCCTTATCCATAGCGCCCCGGACGCGATCGATGGCTTCTGCCGCGTCTGTGCCACCCACGGTGGCGTAGGTCAGGGCCGCCTCGCGCGTCTTGCCGCCCAGCAACTGGTACACCGGCATGTTCGCCTGCCGTCCCTTGATGTCCCACAGCGCCTCATCAACTCCGCTGATGGCGTTGTAGAGCACGCCGCCGCTGCGCCAGTAGGAACTGTTATAGCAGGCCTGCCACGTATCCTCGATGCGGTCCGCCGGCTGTCCAATCAAAAGCGGCTTGAGATATTTTTCCACTGCGGGTGTCACCAGGTCGGCGCGCTGAGTAAACGTCGCGCAGCCGTAACCATAGAGGCCGTCTTGATCGGTGATGACTTTAACCACCACCAGCCGCGCGCCGGCGGGTTGGGTGGTGATCACTTTGATATCTTTGATGATGGGTGTCGGCAGCCCGCGTGTCGCGCGCGCCGCTTGCTCCTCAGCCGGGATGGGATCCGCGGCAGGCCCAAGGGTCTCGCCGCTCAGCTTTCCAGCAAAGGCGGCGCCACCGAGCGCACCCGCCGCGCCCTTGAGGAAGTCCCGGCGCACGAGCTGTTCTGAATTTAAGCTTTTATCGCTCATTTTAATCTCCATGAATTTATTGAGGATTGCATATTATGTGAAACTCTCTGTAGCTGCGGCCTCTGGCTGCCGGTCTTTACTATTAAAATCCGGCGGCCAGAGGCCGCCGCTACAGCATAATCAGCCGTCATTGTGTTTCGGCAGGAGGATGGGCGAGAGCTTCCTCCAAAGCTTTCTTAATGGCCAGGTTATTGGGGTCAAGCTGCAGGGCTTCGCGCAATTCGGCGACGCCCTGGTTCCATTGGCCGAGGCGCAAGAGCGCCGCCGCGAAGTTCACGCGGATTCCGGCATGTTGCGGATCGAGTTCCAGCGCCTCGCGGTATTTCTCCAAAGCCTGGGGCAGTTTACCAACCTTTTCGAGAGCAGACCCCTGATTGTTGAGTTGGATCGCTTTGAAAGCATTCTGGTCGGCTTGGTCCTTTTGGAGCAGAAACGTCTGCAATTTTTCTCCTACGGCCTTGGCTTGCTCAGGATGGCCTGCTTCGCGCAGAGCACGTTCCAAATTATACAGGGTGGATTGGTCTCCCGGATTAAGGCGCGCGGCTTCTTCAAGGTGGGGAAGGGCTTGCTGCGCCTCCTTTTGATCGAGAAGCTCAGAACCCAGCCGGGTTTGAGAGACGGGATCTTCGGGGGCGAATTGCACAGCCTTCTCAAAAGCCGCCAATGCGCCGGCATTGTCCAGAAGAGTTTTTCGGGCTTCTCCAAGGTCCGACCATGCTTCGGCGAAATTGGGTTCGAGCGTCACCGCTTGCTCCAAATCGGCTGCGGCCCGCTTGACCTCGCCCCGTTTGGTATAAATCTTGGCGCGAAGATAGCGGGGATAGGCCGCGTCCGGGCTATGTCCCATAAGCTGAATGGCGCGGTCGAGGTGCGGCTCGGCTGTTGAATACTCATCAGACTTAAGCAGAACCAAGCCAAGATTTACCTGCGCCCGGGCCAATCCCGGGTTCAATGCGACCGCCTTCTCAAAGGGGGCGAGGGCCGCTTTGGTGTCGCCAAAGGCATTAAACGCTTCGCCGAGCGCGTTTTGGGCTTCAGCGGAATCCGGCCGCAGCCGGACAGCTTCACTTAGTTGCGCGATTGATTCCGAACGCTCGCCTTCCTCCATCAGGACGCTTCCCAGCAGCAGCCGGGCGTCTGCGTCGCTCGGATGAGCTTTGATGATCTCGTACAGAAGGTGAACAGCTTCGGGGCGGCGGCCCTTGGAAAGCAGGTCCCAAGCGTCTTCAATGGGAGGACGCTGCGCAAGCGCCAGAGAAGCACACGCGAGCAGGATCACGATCCGCGTTATCATCCCGAAGCCCATTTCTGCGCCCGCGTAATTCCGCGACCCTCGGTCACTGAAATCAGGTGGCCGGCCGGGAGAGCGGAAAATTTCTCAATCCGCCCGCGCGGCCACCGGACCTCAACATCTGCCGTGGTTGCCTGTCCAAGCCCGAAGTGCAGCCTGGTATCGTTCGACGATAGGTATGACGACTGACTGAGCACCTCCTGCGCTTGAGTCTTGCCGCCGTAGCGAACCGTAACGCGGCCGCCGATCGCGCTACGGTTGGATTCAACGCCAATGAGTTTGATCTTAATCCAGTGATTACCGCCGGTAACGTCGTTCCGCAATAGCGAAGGCAGCTCGTTATGGTTCACAATGAGCACGTCCACATCGCCGTCGTTATCGAAGTCGCCAAAGGCGCAACCCCGGCTTGAATGCAGGGCATCCACCCCGGGTCCCGCCATGCCCAGCATCTCCTCGAAGCGCCCTTTTCCAAGATTGCGAAAAACGAGGCGAGGAGTCTTATAGCCGCTCACTTCCGGATAGATGCCGCCCGTGACTTCAAAAATGTCCGGGTTGCCGTCATTATCCAGATCAACGATGCCAGAACCCCAACTGACGTAGCGCGTTTCGACGCCCAAGCCCGAGGCGCGCGAGATGTCCCAGAAGTAGCCCTTGCCGTCGTTCAGATAGACGCCGGATGTATCCTGGGCAAAGTGCGTCTTAACAATATCCAAACTACCCGTCAATCGGAAATCGCCGGCGCCCACGCCCATGCCTGCCTGCTCCATCCCGTCCTCGCTGAGGGCCACGCCTCTTTCCATGCCCTGTTCGCTGAACGTTCCGTCGTGGTTGTTGATGAAGAGCAGGCTCGGCGTGGAATCGCAGGCTAC
>DASZAE010000007.1:0-9424 GCA_035945515.1 Terriglobia bacterium | reverse complement strand
AAGAACGGCGCGGATATCAATCTGGCGCTCGACGCGCTGGAAATGGCCTTCACGCGCCATCACATCAACGCCTTCGCCATTGTGGGCGGCGACAGCGATTTTATGGCGCTGGTTGAAAAATTGAAGCAATTCGATAAGCAGGTGTTCGTAATCGGCGGGCGCGCCTTCACCAGCAACATCCTGCAGCGCAACTGCACCGAATTCATCGCCTACGAAAACCTGCTGCGGTCGGAATCGGGCCGTGGGCGCTCTTCCCGCCGCGGCGACCAGCCCACTCGCCCGGCCACCGAATCGCGCACTCTTTCTGAGGCGCTGCCCAACATCCAGCGCGCGCTCAAGATTCTGGCCGATCGCGGCGTCGCGCCACAGCTCGGCCTGCTGAAAAGTACGCTGCTGCAACTGGATTCCACCTTTACTGAACGCGACTACGGCGCCGGATCGTTCCTCGAATTCATGCAGAAGGTGGAGCGCGAGGGATTGGCCCATATGCGCCGGACTGAGCGCGGCTATCTGGTCGAGATCTCAGAGATTGCGGGCGAGAGCAAAGCCGCCGCGCTGGCGCCCGAGCCTGCTGTAGAAGCCGAAACTGCTGAAGTGGCTGAAGCGGCGGAAATCAAGCCGGAGGGCGAACTCGCGGACGCCGCCACGCCAAACCCCGTCGCGCTCGAATTATTGCGCCAGGCGCTTGCCTCGGCGGTGGAAAAGGCGCCCGGCCGGCCTCTCTATCTGCGCCAGGTGCGGCAGCGCCTGCGCGCCTTGGAAGCCGACTTCGACGAGCGGCGCTATGGCTACCGGGGGACGCTCGACCTTCTCCATTATGGCCAGCGCGAGGGCTGGCTGAAGTTGCAAAGGGACCATAAAGGCATCTGGCGGATTTACCCGCTGGCGGCGACTCCGCAAGCCTCCGGCGGAGCTGAGATGGAGATGCCAGATGAGGTGGAACCCATCGCTGTCACCGAAAGCGTTGATGTTGGTTCTCCTGAGGCGCGCGCTGATCTTGAAGCCGCGGCTCCGGAGGCTGCCGAAGCTATCTCCGCAGTGGAAGACACGATGGATACACCTTCGCCCGTGGCCGCCGAATCTCCCGCGGAGCCTGCTCCTGAGCGCAAGGCGCGCAAGCCGCGTGCCGCTCGGGGAACAGGCAAGTCCACCCGCCGCAAGTCTCCGGCCCGCAAGAAAGCAGCGGAAACCGAAGAGGCGTGAGCGTCGAAACCTTCCTATGTCTGGCATCATTGGCTACATCGGGAACAAACGCGTGGTGCCCGTGCTGATCGAAGGCCTGCACCGGCTGCAATACCGGGGCTATGATTCGGCGGGCTTGGCGGTCATCAAAGAGGGCAAGCTTGAAGTGCGCCGCGCCACTGGAAAACTGCGCAACCTTGAAGAAGTGATCCGGCAGCATCCGCTCGACGGCTCCTACGGCATTGGACACACGCGCTGGGCCACGCACGGCGCGCCTACGGTTGAGAACGCGCACCCGCTCAGCGATTGCCACGGCGCAGTGGTGGTGGTTCATAACGGGATTATTGAGAATTACGAAGACCTGAAGCGTGAGCTTGCGGCGGAGGGGCATGTCTTCGCCACAGCCACGGATACCGAGGTGATTGCCCATCTGGCCGAAAAATATCTTGCCGCGTCTTCTGAAAATGGCAGCAGACCGGCTGCCCTCGAAGACGCGGTCCGCGCGACGGTTCACCGCCTGAAGGGAGCTTTTGCGCTGGCCGTCATTTCAACCAAGGATTCAAATAAGATCGTCGCCGCTCGCCAGGGGCCGCCTGTCGTGATCGGGCTTGGCAAGGAAGAATATTTCATTGCAAGCGACGTTCCCGCTATTGTTTACCACACGCGCGACATTTTTTTCCTCGCGGACGGCAATATTGCAGTGCTCACGCCGGAAGGCGTGCGGCTTACGGATTTCAAAGGTTTCCCCGTCAACCGCCGCGTACAACATGTCACCTGGGACCCAATTCTGGCTGAAAAAGGCGGGTTCCGGCATTTCATGCTGAAGGAAATCTACGAGCAGCCGCGCGCCGTGCGCGATACCATGCTGGGGCGGATTTTTCCCGAAACCGGCCAGGTGCTGCTCGATGAAATGGAAATTTCCGAGGACGACTTCCGCAGTTTCCACGAGATCAAGCTGGTGGCGGCGGGAACTTCGCGCCATGCCGCGCTCGCAGGCAAAGTGCTCATTGAAAAGCTGGCGCGCGTGCCGGTGGAGGTGGATTACGCTTCCGAGTTCCGCTACCGCGATCCGATCGTAGACCCGCGCACTCTGACCATTGTGGTCACGCAATCCGGCGAAACCGCCGACACGCTTGCGGGACAGCGCGAAGCAGAAGCCAAAGGGTCGCGGACGCTGGCCATTTGCAATGTGCACGGCAGCATGGCGCCGCGCGAGGCGCATGGGGCCATCTATACGCACGCTGGGCCTGAAATCGCCGTAGGATCGACAAAAACGTTCTCCGCGCAGATGACCGCGCTCTATATGTTTGCTTGCTACCTTGGCCAATTGCGCGGCCAGTTACCGCGCGCCGGAGCGCAGAAGCTCATTGCCGATCTTACCCAATTGCCAAAGCAACTGGAGGCAGTTCTGCAACGCGACGACGAATTTGAAGACCTCGCCCGCCACTTCTACCGCTCGGCTGACTTCCTCTTTCTGGGCCGTGGCGTGCATTTTCCCATCGCGCTCGAAGGCGCGCTGAAAATGAAGAAAGTTTCCTATATCCACGCGGAAGGGCACCCGGCCGGCGAGATGAAGCACGGGCCGAGCGCGCTCATCCAGGATGGGCTGCCGGTAGTGGCTATTGCCACCTGCGACTGGGACTCGGATGATTCCAAAGTGCGCTACGAGCGCACGATTTCAAATATCGAGGAAGCCAAAGCGCGCGGCGCAACGATCATCGCCTTAGTCACGGAGGGCGACCACGAAGTGAAATCGATGGCCCATCACGTAATTGAGCTGCCGCACACCAACGAGTATCTTTCTGCGGTCCTTGAGGTGGTTCCCTTGCAGTTGCTCGCCTATCATGTGGGCGTGCTGCGCGGCTGCGACGTGGATGAGCCGCGTAACCTTGCCAAATCGGTGACGGTGGAATAAACATCCAAATGGCAAAACAAGACGCGCGACCGCTCGAAACACTCTACGGTATTCACACCGTGAAAGAAGCTGCCGGCGCGCGCCCCATCGAATACGTCTTGGTGGCCGAAGGGCATCACGGGCCGCGCGTGGAGGAGGTCATCCAGCTTTGCCGTGCGCAAGGCGTCTCACTGCGGTTTGCGCCCCGCAACGCTTTGGACCGCATGACGGGGAATTCGCACCACCAGAACGTGGTGGCCGTTTGCTCGGCAAGAAATTACGATGACCTTGAAAGCTTGCTCGAGTGCCCAGCCTCGCCGTTGCTGATTGCGCTCGATGAGGTTGAAGACCCGGCAAACCTTGGCGCAGTAATCCGGACGGCCGTGGCTGCGGGCGCTCACGGCGCGATTATCCCGGAGCGGCGGGCGGCTGGCCTTTCGGCCACGGTCGCGCGCGCGGCTTCGGGCGCTCTTGAACATCTCAAGGTGGCTCGCGTCACCAATATGGCGCGGGCTTTGAACGACCTCAAGAAACGAGATGTATGGGTGTATGGCTTTGAGGCGGAAGCCGCGAAATCTTACCTGGAACTCGATTACACCGGTTCGTGCGCAGTGGTAATGGGTGGCGAGGGCCATGGACTGCGCCGCCTGGTGCGGGAAACTTGCGACGCGCTCGCTGGAATCCCGCTGCTGGGGCCTGTTGAGTCGCTCAACGTTTCAGTGGCGGCGGCGGTTGTGCTTTATGAAGCGGCGCGCCAGCGGAACCTGTCAGGAAATGGCAAGCCGCGATGAACCTGTTTGGCCTGGACCGTGTGGAGATGGAGAACGTTGCCGTCGCGTGCGGCGAGCCGCGTTACCGCGGCCGGCAACTCTTTCACGGCATCTACGGACTGCGAACGGAAAACGCTGAGTTGTTGACCGACCTTTCGAAACGTTTCCGGCGGCAGCTCGATGAAAAGTTCCACATCGTGCTTCCGGTGGTGCGGGAGAAATTCCCCTCGCGCGACAGGGCGGCGCGCTATCTGCTGGAGCTTGCAGACGGCCAGGCAGTGGAATCCGTTTTTATGCCGGAGCGCGACCGCGTGACGCTTTGCATTTCAAGCCAGGCGGGCTGCGCGGTGGATTGCCGTTTTTGTTTCACCGCGCTGATGGGTCTCAAGCGAAACCTGGCAGCGGGGGAAATCGCGGGCCAGGTTTATTCAATCCTCCGCGATCAGGCGCTCCGTGCCGGCGCGAGGTTGAACATTGTTTTCATGGGCATGGGGGAGCCTTTGCTCAACTTCGAGCAGGTCATGAAATCGGTCCGGTTGCTGGCAGATCCAGACGGGCTGGCAATCCCCGCGCGGCGCATGACGGTCTCAACCTCAGGCGTCATTCCCCGCATCCGCGATCTAGGAAGCGAGCCGGTGCGCCCGAAATTAGCCATCTCTCTCAACGCCTCCGAAAACGAGCAGCGAACCGCACTGATGCCGCTCAACCGCAAATACCCGCTTGATGATCTGATGGAAGCGTGCCGCGCTTACCCCTTGCGCCCGCGCGAACGCCTGACTTTTGAGTATGTGATGCTCGACGGCGTGAACGATAGCAACGATGATGCCCGCCGCGTCGCCTGCCTGCTCGGCGGGATGCGGGCCAAAGTTAATCTGATTCCTTACAACTCGGGATCGGGCCTAGCGTTTCGTCCCCCAGATTTTGGCCGCGTGCTGGCGTTCCGCGAGGTGCTTGCCGAGCGTGGAGTGAACGCCTTTATTCGCATTTCGCGCGGACAGGATGTGCGCGCCGCTTGCGGGCAATTAATGCTGGAAGACCCACACGAAAAGGCAGGTTGAACGCCGATGCCAAAGAGTTATTCCCTCATCCCAATCACCGTCATCATCCTTCCGGTTGCGCTGCCTTCCTTGCGATAAGAGAAGAACAAATCGCTGCGGCATGACGTGCAGAAATCAGACGCCTGGATGTGCGACGCGGGCACGCCCGCGCTCTTGAGCTGGTCGCGGGCCACGGCAACAAGATCGAGGCAGAGACCCGAGCCGGTGGGACGCTCGTGGCCCGGAGGCGCCATCGAGAGAAAAGGCATTCCGGGGAAACTCCGCTTGCCGGAACCGAGGTCCGTAGCTTTCTGGAAATAGCGTTCGCTGCCAGTGAACCGGCCGGAGAACGCATCAACGACTTCTTCGCCGACCTCATAGCAGCAGGGATGAACGCAGGGTCCAAGCGCGGCGAACAGCCGCCGCGGATTCGCGCCAAAGCGCCGCTGCATCTCGCCAATGGTCTTCTCCGTGACTCGCGCCAGCGCGCCTCGCCAGCCTGAGTGAATGGCGGCAATCACCCGCAAATCCGGGTCCACCACTAGAATGGGAAGGCAATCCGCAGTGCGCACTGAGAGCAGCAGGCGAGCTTCGGTGGTTATCAGGGCGTCGCCGCACGCATCCACGCTCGCGCATTCTTCGCCCGATTTGCACGCGGAGGGCCAGTATTGCAGCTTGTGCTTTCCGGATCTGCTTACTTGGAGGATTTCCGCCGAGTGAATCTGATGAACCAAGGCGAGTGGGAAGGCGGCTGCGCCAATCGCCCCAAAGAACATCTGACGGTTTCTGGCGACGGTATGCGGGTGATTCCGATGGGAGCCTCCAAGATTCAATCCCTTCGCAGGCGGCTTGCTGATGCCACCCCGGCGCGTGCTGAAAGCGTGCAATAACCATGGAAATTGAGCCAAATTCGGGGCTACAAGCCACTCGATGCCGTTTTTTCGTTTGAGGAAGAAGGATGGCTTCACCGGAATTTCAATATAACACGCGGGATTGCAGACTCTTCGGCACGACTGGAAGTCGCGCTCTTTTGCGCGTCTAGGCGCGCGGATAAACCGTGCGCCTTAGGGGTGGAGCAAAATCTTGCCAAAAAAATCCCGGCTTTCCATCTTTTTTTGGGCGTGGGCCGCTTCCTTGAGGGGAAATGACGAGTCGATGACCGCTTTAAGCCTGCCTGCGCCAATATGCTTCAAAACCTCGATGAGTTCCCACTTGCCCCCCATAAAAGACCCGAACAGGGCGCGCTGCCGGCCAAAGAGCGACTGAAGATTGAGCGTTACCTGCCCTCCTGTAGTCACGCCGCACGTCACGAAGCGTCCGAGCGTAGCGAGTGAATCGAAGCAGTCTCCCCATACGGCCTCGCCGACGTGGTCGAAAACCACGTCAACACCGCGCTTGGTGGTGAGGCGGCGCGCCTCCTCTTTAATCGACTGGCGCGCGTAGTTAATCCCCTCGTCTGCACCGAGAGCGCGGGCTTTCTCCAGCTTCTGATCGCTGCCCGCCACAGCAATCACGCGCGCGCCGATAAGCTTGGCTACCTGAATGGCCGCGCTGCCCACACCCGAACCGGCGCCGATGATGAGCACGTCCTCGCCGGGCTTTAGCGCAACCCGGTTGACCAGCATGTGCCATGCTGTAAGAAACACCAGCGGGACGGCAGCGGCCTCGTCAAACGTCAGATCCCCAGGTATGGGCAAGGCGTTCGCCTCTGGCGCCTTGACGTATTCGGCGTAACCTCCATCCACTTTCGCGCCAAGAACTGTGTAGGAGCGGCATGCGCTATCCGCGCCTTTCCAGCAAAATTCGCACTGGCCACAACTGATACCGGGGTAGAGCAACACACGGTCGCCCGGCTTTACCCGGCTTGTTAGAGGTCCAGTTCCGGCGACCACGCCAGAGACGTCGCTGCCGAGGATATGTGGAAAGTTAAGCTTCCAGCCCTCCACGCCCGCGCGCATCCACAGGTCGAGATGGTTAAGAGCGCAAGCCTTGACCTGGACCAAAACCTCATTGGGTCGAGTCTCCGGCACGGGCGCGTCTTCGTGACGCAGCACGTCAAGGCTACCGTGTTCATGAATCCGCACCGCTTTCACTTGATCCTCAAATCGTTGTCTACGTTGCTTTGCAAATGGCGACTGCGCGCCCGGCTCATTTCGCAGGAATCCATACGAAATCTTTCCATTCTTTCTTCAAAATCCGGCATTTAGAAATATCCATTTGCAACGGGGCCTCGGAGCGCCCGGTGATACGTTCGGGTGTCAGCGTGAGAAATTCGATGTTAGCTTCCAAATGGCACCAGTTCGATTGCTGAGACTTCCCGCCCGGCGCCAGCGTAATTTTTGCATAGACCTGGCTCCTCCCCACCCATTTGTCTCCCGCTTTATGGGCTTCCGTCCGCACGTAGGCGCCCTGCTTAGCCACTTCGGGAGGAGTGTTTACCTGCTCGGCGCGCAAAACGCCGCCGCCGATTTGCACACGATAAACCGCATGAGTTGTTTCCGAAACCCATACCGGCGGAAATGCCACAGATGCGTTGTGAGATGCGCGCGCAGGCTGCGAAGGCGCGGCTTGAAAGCACGATTGAGCGAAGAAAACCGCAGCCAGCACCATCAACGTCACGCCCATCTTCCATGAACGGCTTATCATCGTCCTCCTTCGAACACGAAGTACGTATCGGCGTAGTTCCGGTCGGCTTTATCGAGTGACTAACGATGAATGACCGAAAAAAAACGTTAAGAAGTGCTGCGAGGCGTCTGTTCACCTGGCATAGCAGAGACTTTGGCCGTCGTGCGGGTGAATGAAGACGCAGCGGCAAGTTTTCTGGCAACCTGTTAGAATAACCGTGTTTGTGGCCGAAGGTAATGGAAAAATGAGTTTTGCCGAGAAATACGATGTGGTGGTGGTGGGCGCTGGGCACGCGGGTTGCGAGGCTGCGGTTGCGCCCGCGCGCATGGGCCTCAAGACAGCACTCTACACCATCAACCTCGACCTCATCGCGCAGATGTCCTGCAACCCCGCTGTGGGCGGCATCGCCAAGGGGCATTTGGTGCGCGAAGTGGACGCCTTGGGCGGAATCATGGGCGAGGTCATTGACGCCGTCGGGATTCAATTCCGCTTGCTCAACACCAGCCGGGGGCCGGCCGTGTGGTCGCCCCGCGCTCAGGCCGATAAAAAGCAATATCGCGTCAAGATGCGCCAGATGCTTGAAGCCGAGCCCAATTTGCGCATCAAGCAAGCCGAAGTCGTGGATTTAGTTCTTGAAGACGTACCGCATCATCGTGAGGTCAGCGCCCCGCGCCAATGCGCGCGGGGAATCAAACTGCGCGACGGCCGTACCGTCGAAGCGGGCGCAGTCATTATCACCACCGGGACTTTTCTGAACGGGCTTATTCATTGCGGCGAGCAGACGTATCCCGCTGGCCGCTCGGGCGAGCCTCCAGCGGTGATGCTCGGCGAGGCGCTTCGCCGCCTCGGCTTTGAAGTTGGCCGCCTCAAGACGGGCACGCCGCCGCGCCTAGACGCCCGCACCATCGATTTCAACCGGTTTCAGGTGCAGACAGGCGATCCCGTCCCCACACCTTTCAGTTTCCGTACCAAGGCCATCACGCAGCCGCAAACCGTGTGCTGGATCGCGTATACCAACGAAATCACGCACGAGTCTATTCGCAGCAATCTTGGCCGCTCGCCTCTCTATTCCGGACAGATCAAGAGCATCGGTCCCCGCTACTGCCCCTCGATCGAAGACAAGGTGGTGAAATTCCCGGATAAGACACGGCACCAGCTTTTCCTCGAGCCGGAGGGCATGGACACTTACGAAATTTACGTGAACGGCCTCTCTACGTCGATGCCCGTTGACGTGCAAACGAGCATGGTAGCTTCGATTCCCGGGCTCGAAAGGGCGGAGATGATCCGGCCAGGTTATGCCATCGAGTACGACATGGTGCAGCCGACGGAATTGAACCCGTGGCTCGAAACCAAGAAAATCAAAAATCTGTTTCTTGCCGGCCAAATCAACGGCACCACCGGCTATGAAGAGGCCGCTTGTCAAGGCATCATGGCGGGCATCAATGCCGGGTTGCGGGCGCAAAGCAAGGACCCTATAGTGATCGAGCGCACACGCGGCTACACCGGCATCTTGATTGACGACCTGGTCAGCAAGGGAGCCGACGAGCCTTACCGCATGTTCACCTCGCGCGCCGAGTTTCGTCTGCACCTGCGCATCGATAACGCCGACGAGCGCCTGACGCCGCTCGGCCATCAAGTGGGGACGATTAAGTCCGAAGACTATGCCGCCTTTCTGCAAAAACAGGAGCGCATCTCGCGCCTGACCCGCTTTCTATTGCAGACCCGCCTGGAGCCGGGCACGCGCGCCGGAAAGGAAATTTACACCCGGCTGGGTCTAATGAACGAAAGTCACTTTGATGGCCCCGGTCCGCTCACCGGAGCGCAGTTGCTGCGCCGGCCGGAGATCAGCATTGAAGACCTCGCGGAATGGATCAACGAGGGGCTGGCGGGAATGAATAATGGCGTCACGACGGAGG
>DASZAE010000006.1:0-8550 GCA_035945515.1 Terriglobia bacterium | reverse complement strand
CTATCCCATTCAAAATGGGACTGCAAGTACCACGTAGTATTCGTGCCCAAACGCAGGCGGAAAGCCATCTTCGGCAACGCCCGCAAGCAACTGGGTCCGATTTTCCACGCGTTGGCTCGGCAAAAGGAGTGCCAGATTATCGAGGGTCATCTGATGCCGGACCACGTGCACATGTGCATCGCGATTCCACCCAAGCACCCGGTGGCGTCGGTGATCGGGTTTCTGAAAGGCAAGAGCGCGATCGCTATGGCCCGGCTCTGTGGCAAGGAAAGGAACTTCACCGGCGAGCACTTCTGGGCCCGCGGCTATGCTGTATCCACCGTCGGGTTCGAACTGGAGCAGGTCCGCACGTACATCCGCGAGCAGGAAGCGGCGGATGGAGCAGGCGGACAGTTCTGAAATAACGAATAAGGCGCGCATCGCGCGACGCCTACTAATCCACTAACCAACCGCCTTTGAGGCGGCCCAACTCATCAAGCCACCCGCTTCGCGGGGGGTGTCTGACTTAGACCTTATCCTTAAATAACAATCGTTCGACGCCAGCAGATCATAGCTGCAGCCAGACTCAGCAGGGCAACGTAGCTTTCCTCCGTTTTCTCAAAGCTCACCAGCACCTTGCGGTATCGGTTGAACCAGGAATGGGTCCGCTCGACCACCCACCGGCGAGCTTTGTAACCGCGCACCGTGCGCTTGGCCTCCGCTTCTTCCTTCCGTTGCTGGATGTGCGGTTGATAGTTTCGCCTCTCCGCCTCTCGCCGCGCTGGGGATCCCTTGTAGCCCGCGTCGGCGCATAGACGCTGAGGCTTTTTCCGACTCGTCGCGGGTCGCGCTCGTACCACTCGGTCCAGGGTGGCCGGCAACAGCTTGACGTCATGCACGTTGGCTCCGCTCACGGCGAGCGATAGCGGGACGCCACGCCCGTCGACTAACAAACTTCGCTTGCGTCCTTTTTTTTCCCCGATCCGTGGGGTTCGCTCCCACACACTCGGTGGCCAAGGGCGCTTTCACCGAGGCCCCATCAATGCTTTGCCAGTCCCAGGCGATGCCTTCCATCTCATCATACTCGGCCAATCCCGTCCGCCACAGCGCCAGAAAGAAACCGGCCCGATGCCACTGTTGAAAGTGCTTGTGGATCGCGCTCGCACTACCAAATTCTTTGGGCACGGCTTTCCACTGGCACCCCTTACGCAACACATGCACAATCGCGGACAAGACGTTCCGCGCTGGCATCGGTTTCCGACCACCCCCTGGTCGGCGTTTATATTTCCGCCCCTTCGGCCGCTCCGGAACAGGAATCAGCGGTTCGACCCTCGCCCAAAACTCATCGGACACTTCCCAAGATTTTATTTGTCGCATCACGGGTCGTAATCTTGCCTCAACTCAACCCAAGATTCAATAGTTATTTACGGATAAGCTCTAAGCTCGCGGATCTCCTGCGTCACGAGATGCTCGGAGTGGTGCTTGCTCTTACGGGAATGCTGGGCGAGTAGTTCGGCTTCTTGCGCGAGGGCTTGGGCTTGCCCGCGCCAGTGTTCTCCAAGGTAAGGATGGAGCGGCTTAATTCTCTCGGCCGCTCGCACGAGTTGTGTTGCTACTTGCCGATAGATTTCGGCTTGCTTGGGGGGAGGCGGGATGGGGGGGGGCGCTCACGCAAGCCAAGTTTCTGCCCGGCCACTTTGCGGCATGCGATTTCCTCGGCCGATTCGCCCCGGAACCGTCGCCCGATATCCATGACCACGCCGTACACGTAGTTGGCGAACCGGAGTTGTCCCGTCGGGTTAATTGGGAGCGCCTTGCCCTTGCGGATTAGCTTGAGCCGCATCAGTAGAGGCTCGTAGGGGGTGCCTGTCCAGGGAGGTTGCGCCATCTCGACAATATACCTGTTGACAAACTTACCGTCAAGAGCCATGCTAAGGGCATGGCAAAACGGAAGAACAATTCTTTGAAAGAGGCAGCCAGCTTGCTTGGAAAAAAAGGTGGTAGGGCCAGGGCTCGCAAGTATGATCACGCAATGCTCAGCCAATGGGCTGGTCTCGGTGGTAGACCGCGCATACCGGAGGATCAGCTTACCGATCAAGGGAAGTGGGCCAGAGCAAGGCGTGCGCGGAAGCGCCGTGCGCGCGAGAGCACAACCGCACGTGACAGGCGGTAAGGGGGGTGTCTGGCGGGGGTTTCTGTAGGTAGCGCAGGTAAGGTGGTAGGGGCCGGCGTTTTGAAGGGGAGAAGAGACGAATGAAACCAGAAGACAAGCAACTGCTGGATGTAGTGGTGAAGCCCATCGAAGAGGCTGCGCGTGCTGCGCAAGATGCCCTTAACCGAGCTCTGCGGGAGCGCGTTGCTCAGGAGAAGAATGCGGCCACCGATAGTGGTCAGCCGCAACCAAGACCGGAAGAGAAGCGGCCGCCAAGAGAGAGGCGCGATTCGCGGGGCCGGAAGCTTCCCAGGGGCGTCTTCGAGCCAAAGCCCGGCGAGTACTGGATTCGATTTGCGGATTCAACCGGCAAGATCAGGCGCGAGAAAATTGGGCCGCTTGTCGGTCCGGTTGGAGATGCCTACCACAAGCGGCGAAGTGAAGCCAAAGAAGGGAAAATCTTTCCCGAAAGCATGAGAGGCCGGACGCCCGTGCTGTTTCAGGAGATTGCCCGCGATTTTCTCGTCTACTCGAAGCGAAAGAGCGGGATCACAAGCACGATATCACCCGCTCTGAGGGGCTTTTGAGGCTTTGGCGGGATTACCCCCTGGCAGACTTGACTCCCGGCCGCATTGAGTCGGACTTGGGCCAATCGGCTGAAGAGGAAGAATGGATGCCGGCAACCTACAACCGTTATCGCGCCTTGCTTTCGGGCGTGTTCTCTCTCGCCATGCGCAACGGGAAGGCAACCGCGAACCCGGTATCGGAGACCCAAAAACGAGAAGAGAACAATGAGCGGGTCCGGTTCTGGAGCGACGATGAGCAGGCGCACGTAATGGCCGAGGCACGGACCGCGACGCCGGAGATCGAAGCCCAGATCCTGGTCGCCCTACATTCAGGAATGCGCCGGTCTGAGCAATACGTCACCCGCGATTGTCCTGATGGCGGACTCAAATGGAGTTATATTGACTTCCAGAACAGGCTGATTACCATTCCGCGAAGCAAGCACGGCAAGACGCGCCACATTCGGATGAACAGCCTGCTTCTGGAGGCCTTGCGCGCGCTCAAGAGGTCCGCTGACTCGCCCTATGTGTTTCCCGGCGAACCTCCCGACAAGCTTTTTACCGAGGTCTGTCAGCGGGCAGGGGTCGACGACTTCACCTGGCACTGCCTTAGACACACCTTTGCCAGCCGGTTTGTTATGGCTGGCGTTGACATTCGCACAGTCCAGGAGCTTATGGGTCACAAAACGATCCAGATGACGATGCGGTATGCCCATCTTGCGCCAGAGCATGAGGCCGACGCTGTGGAACGGCTCGTTCCGGGGAACCCCAGGCTGCCAAAACTGACATCTCTACTAGCACCATAAAAAATAGCACCTTGCCATCCAGGGTGGTTAAGATAAAACAAGTATCTTAAAATATGTAAGTTATAGCGATATGCGGGGGTGGCGGAACTGGTAGACGCAAGGGACTTAAAATCCCTCGGTCCGCAAGGGCTGTGCGGGTTCGATTCCCGCCCTCCGCACCAATCGTTTCCAGACGTGGCACCGTAGGTCGGCGGCGTCTGATTTTGTAGCGGCGGGAAAAACCTGTGGGGGACAGCCGGTCTTTACTGTTAGAATCCGGCGGACAGAGGCCGCCGCTACAGTAATGGCCTCCGGGCGCACCGGCTTTGTGATCTTCCAATAGAAATATATCCCGGCAAGAGGACAGCGGCCTCAAGCACAAACGCGAACGCGGGGTAATTCCAAAGTCCAAGACCTATTTTGGCAGGGTTGTCGTATAACGGGATATCAGGCCGATGCACGAGCACATCAAGCACCTAGTGCGGCGGTCGCGGGGGGTTGGTTTTTATCACGTTTCACCCAGCGGTAGGCGGCCAGCGAATTTTTCCAGAAAAACTTCTCGTTTGCCGCCGGGCTTTTATGGCTTAGATATTCCCGCGCGAGGCTCAGCACTTCGGCATACGTCCCCCACTGATCGCCATCTGGCCAGTCGCTGCCGTACATCAGCCGGTCTTCGCCGAAAATATCCCAAAGCTCATCCAATCGTGGCTGGTAGAACGGCAAACCCTCGGGCACCGTGCCGTTGACGCGGCGAAGCACTTGCGAGATTTTCACATAAACTTGCGGACGCTGGCCAAGCTCTTTCATGTTCGCTTCGAACGCGCTGCGGGCTTGCGCATCTGTGGGCGGATCAAGCTGCGGCAGATGATCAATCACCACGCGGAGAGTTGGCGCCAGATCGGTCAGCCGCACCACAGCCGCAATCAGCGCCGGGTCAGGATTCGCCGTGTCCATCTCAAGGTCCGCGTCCGCAAGAGCCTTCAGCCCGGCGACAAAATCAGGATTCGAGAGCTGTTGGCCCAGGTTTCTGCCCCAAAGGTTTCCATACCGGATGCCGCGAAAAAGCGGGTTGCGGTGGAAGCGTTCTAATTGCGCGTGGAATCCAGGCGCGCCCGGCTCCAGGTCGCCGACCGTTCCAACGATGATCGTGTCGTTGGCAGCCACGTCGAGCACCCACTGGTTGTCTTCCAGCCACGGGCTGCACTCCACCTCAATCGCGCCTACGATGCCGAAGCCGTCTGTAACCTTGCGGAAACGGCTGGGCAGCGCCGTATGATAGAGCACCTTATTGTCTTTCGGAGGCCACGGCACGCCTTGCGGCCGGGTAGGATCAAACAAATGAATATGCGTGTCTATGATGGGAACGGTCATGGCATTCGCTTTGATCTTGGGATTAGCTAACAGAGTTGCCGCCGCAGCGCCTAAAAATGTTCGCCGGTTCACGCCGACATTGTATCATCGCTTCTGCTGTAGCGGCGGCCTCTGGCCGCCGGCCTTTCCTAATTTGAAACCGGCGGCCAGAGGCCGCCGCTACAGAGTTTGCGGCCAAAAATTCTCCGACTTGCGATATTCTGACCCCATGATGAAAAATGTTGAGGCAGCAACAACGCATGGATTTAGGCAGGCATTATTCAAGGCAACGATTCTCACGTTTGTTCTTGCCGCTTTGCCGCTCATCCCGCAAGCGCGCGCCCAGCGGGCAAACCAAGCGGCATATCAGGCGGCGGCCAATTCGAGTCCGGCGACGCTCGGGCTTGTCTACCACCTCATTCTCGATCGTCCCTCTACCCACATTATCAACGTGAAAATCGACGTGACCGGCGTGACGCAGCCCTCGCTCGATTTCGTCATGCCGGCATGGGCGCCTGGCCGTTACGCCATCTATAACTTCGCCAAAAATGTGCAGGACTTTGAGACGCAGGGCGCGGACGGCCGCCCGCTGTCCTGGATCAATACGGACAAGGAAACCTGGAGAGTGGACACGCGCTCGGCCGGCGGAATGGTGATTGTGCGCTACCAGGTCTATGCCGACACGCTCACCGGCAGCTTTGCCCAGTTCAATTCTTCGCACGCGAATATCAATGGCGCGGGCGTCTATATGTACATCGCCGGGCGCAAGCGCGACCCCATCACGCTGAAGGTCGAGACGCCCGCAGGCTGGGGAAGCAATGCGAAAATCTACAGCGGCTTTTCGCTTTCGACTTCCGAGACCACGTTTCAAACGCCGAATTACGACCGGCTTATCGATACGCCGATGGAGATTTCCACCCAGGACCTTTCGCGGCAATTTAGCGACCACGGAAAGACTTTCCGCGTGGTGGTCCACTGCTACGGGGAGGGCGGTGAAACACCTAAAGAGTGGACGAAAACACTCGCCTCGGACCTCAAAAAGATCGTTCACGCCGAAATGCAAATGATGCCGGAGCCGGACTTCAAGAACTACACGTTCCTTGTCCACGTGACGCCCTTTATTGACGAAGGCGACGGCATGGAGCACCTCAATTCCACTCAGGTGATCGTGCGCGGGACGCCCGATGCCGAGTCGCTTGCGGAAGCGGAGCTTGACGCCGCGCACGAATTCTTTCATTTGTGGAACGTAAAAAGGCTGCGCCCCGCCGCCCTTGGACCGTTTGACTACACGAAGGAAGACACCACGCGCTCGCTATGGTTTGCGGAGGGATTCACGCAATATTACTCCTACGTGTTTCTCTATCGCTCCGGACTGTGGACGCGGATGGATTTCTTCGAGCATCTGGCTGGAGAAATCCACCAGCTTCAGCAGGAGCCGGGCCGCCGGCTCATGTCCGCCGAAAGCTCCAGCTTCCACGCCTGGTTTTACGACCGCGCGCCGCAAATGCAGAAGACCAATTTTGCCAACTCGACGATCTCTTACTACAACAAAGGAGCACTGCTGGGATTGCTGCTCGATCTCGACCTGCGCGAGCAAACGGGCGGGACGAAAAGCCTGGACGACGTTATGCGGTACCTGTACCAAAAGTTTTACGAGGCTCCCGCCGCAACCTATTATCTTCCGGGGCGCGGCTACACTGAGCGCGATATCCTTGATGCGTTGAACGCGGTTTCGGGATCGGACTTCTCGGACTTCTTCAAGCGGTACGTCGAAGGGACGGACGAGCTGCCCTACGATCAGGTGCTGGCATCGGCCGGGCTTAAGCTGAATGTTTCGGTGGCGCCGGGGGCCGCGCCGTCGATTGGGATATTAGGCGAGCCGGTGGCTAACGGTATCCGCATTGGCGCGGTTAGACCGGGCGGGGCGGCGGATCGCGCGGGCTTGAGCGAAGGCGATACGCTGATTGCCATAGACCAGTTGTCGCTGGCCACCGCGTCGCTGACGGACCGGCTCAAGATGTACCCGCCCGGCGCAGTTGTTCCGTTCACGGTCGAGCGGCTCGGCCAGCGGATGACAATCCCGGTAAAGCTTGATCCTCCCGCTGCCAGCGATTATGTGATTACTGAGAACCCAGACGCGACGCAGATTCAGGTGGGTATTCGAGATGGATGGCTGGAAAGATAGGCGTCAGGCGCGGCTGTAGCGGCGGCCGTCAGCGGGCCGCCTCTACAAACTCTATCTCTAGCTCAGGCGCAGGCTGCGCAGGTACTTGTAGCTTTCTGTGATGGCGTCGATAGGCGAACCGTCGCAGCGGTCCTGCTCCACAAAAATGTGTTTTGCGCCCGCCTGCTTCACATGCTCAAAGACCCGCGCCCAGTCGATGCGGCCTTGGCCTACGGGTGCAAACGGATTCGCACCCGGGCCAGGGAAAGCGTCCGGATTGACGGTGGCGCCTTTCTTCAGATCCTTGATATGAAGCAGCGGGAAATGTCCCGGAAAGCGGCGGAACCAGACGAGCGGATCCTGACCCGAGTAGGTGATCCAAAAGATATCCATTTCCATCTTCACTACTGAAGGGTCGCATTCGGTAAGCAGTATGGTATACCCGTTGGTGCTGCCTACGTGCTCGAACTCGCGGATGTGATTGTGGTAAGTAAAAAGGACGCCGGCCGGCTTGGATAGCCTGCCGCATTCGTTGAAAAGGGCGGCAAGTTTTTTCCAGCCATCGGCCGTGAGACTTTCTGTATTGCTCGTGCCCGTGTAGCTGAGGCCGAGCGCGTGGGCGCGATCAACCCACTTTTTCCAATCGTCCGCGACTTTGGGAAGAGGATAATGGCCGCTCACGGCATGGAGGCCCGTCTGTCGCAAGTAACCCTTCGTTGTTGCGACGGGCAAATGCGGGGGAAGAAAACCGGCCAGCTCAACCTCTTTATAGCCCGCCCCCGCCACTTGCTTGAGCGTGCCCAGAGGATCTTTGGCGTAGAGACTGCGCACCGTATAGATTTGCAATCCGATGGGGCCGGGCCATGCCGGGCGCCCGGCGGCGAACAATTCGGTGACGCTGGTTAGGTTTGTTACTGTCGCAGCGCCTGCCGCGATGCCGCCCGTGATTGCAGTTTGAAGGAATTTCCGGCGCGTTGTCATTCGATGAATGCCCTCTCGCGGGCCCGGTCGAGCGGCCGGCGCTTTCTGTGGATTTAGAGTTTTTCTGAAAGGCCTGTAGGGCCGGCGTCTTGACGGCAAATTAGCCGCAGGGGCTGCGATACATTAGTGCACCGTCGCGCGCGAAAGACGGCGTCTAGGTGTGCTCCTCCGGATGCTGGCATCCGGGGAAGCTGCTCCACATCACTTGGCCCGTCCATCCCAGGTATTTCAGGCCCGGCTCCGAAGAAAAATATCCTTCAGCCGCCTCGCGCTTGAGGAACTCAAAGTGGTCGCGCATCGTCAGCTTCTCTTCCGGGCCGGCTTCGGCATTTTGCGGCCCCAGCATCCGCCGGCGTCCAAAACCGGGCAGCCTGCCCCCAGGCTTCGCGGTTGACGCCACAGTGAGCATGTGATTTTGCTGCTCTTCCGAAAGGTTGATAAACGGCTTATGGTAGGTTGCAAGCGAGTAAGCTTCGAATGCAGAGAGCGCATCGACAAACCGCTTCTGCTGTTGTTGCGCCTCAACGCTCAAGAGCAGGTCGATAAATTGCGCGACTTTGGCATCGGTTGAACCCG
>DASZAE010000005.1:0-6853 GCA_035945515.1 Terriglobia bacterium | reverse complement strand
CTTGTGCGATTACCCGGTGCTGCAAGCGCATCACACGCCGCAGACCATCCTGAAATGCGACTCTTATTTTGACCACACCAAATCAGAAATGAGCCGGTCTTGCGACCGTATTGGAAAGGTTATCAATGAGCGCCTGAAAGTATTTCACATCGAGACTGTGCTGAACAATGCCATGTTCAACCCCAAGATGGCATTCTTCGTGAAGAACGAAGACCGCCATTCTCTCTACGATCGCGCCCTGTTCAAGGCCACGCGCTTGGGCTTGGGAATGCTGCCGCGGCCGCTCAAGCGCAAGATACTTTTTTCTATCCCTGCATTTTATGACATGATCGCTGTCCACGCAGGCGCCACGCTCCCCGTGCACGCGAAAACCCTTGCCTACTGTTACGCGCAGTATTGCGTGCCCGTTGAGGGCCAATCGGACGTAGTGGTTTACGGCATTCCGTTCGTTTCGCCCTATAATGTACACTCTATTTTGAACCCTTTGCTCGTCCAGGTGATGGCGCTTGGCTATTTTCACAACATGTACCGGGGAATGCCGGTCGTGAAAAAAAATGGAGTGCTGATTATTACCCATCCGCTTTATGATGACTTCGATCCGCTCCATCATCCTTCGTATATCGAGTTTTTCCACCGCATCTTGCCTGAGACCCGCGATTCGATGGAGCTACAACGCAAGTATGAGGCGGAATTCGCCCACAACCCGGATTACATCCGCATGTACCGAAACGGACATGCCTACCACGGCGTGCATCCGTTCTATATGTGGTATTGGGGAGAAAACGGGCGAGCTCATGTGGGCAAAGTAATCGTAGTGGGCGCGGAGAGCGCGCAGGCGGCGCGCACAATGGGGTGGGATACCGCGCGCACGATGGAAGACGCGCTTGCCATGGCGCAAACTCACGTGGGACATAAGCCCAGTATCACAATGCTGCACTTTGCTCCTATTCTCATGGCGGATGTGGCGGGAAGTCCCGAAACCGTTTAGGCCACCATGAATCGCATTCTGATTACGGGCGCCACCGGGTTCCTTGGGAAACATCTGGTAGAACAATTGAAGGCGCTTAAAAAAGAGAGCATTTTGCGCCTTTTTTCTCGCGGCCCGACTCCGTGGGATAGTGACCCGTCTATCGAAGTTGCACACGGAGATGTTTTGCGCGCTGGCGATGTAAAGCGCGCAGCGGAGTGCGTGAGCGAAATCTATCATCTTGCGGGCATTGTTTCCCGTAATCCAAAAGACGCGGCTCGTCTCTATCGCACGCACATCGAAGGCACGCGCAACATTTGCGAAGCAGCGAGGCAATTGGGTCCCGGCAAGATCGTCATCGTTTCTTCTTCCGGCGCAATCGCCGTGAGCCAAGAGCCGCTCGCGCACCGCGAGGATGCCGGCTACAAGAACGCGATCGTCTCCGAATGGCCGTATTACTTAAGCAAAATTTTTGCGGAAAAACTCGCGCTCGACTATCAACATCGTTATAGTCTGCCCCTGGTTGTGGTCAATCCCAGCCTTCTACTCGGTCCGGGCGACGACAAACAATCCTCAACCGGCGATGTCGCTCTGTTTCTGAAAGGCCAGATTCTGGCTATTCCGCGCGGGGGGCTTAACTTTGTCGATGTGCGCGATGCGGCGCGCGGCTTAATTGCAGCCAGCCATGTTGGAAAGCCTGGCGAACGGTATCTGCTGGGCGGCGCAAACTGGACATTTCAGCAGATGATTGAAACCGTAGCTAAGATTGCGCGCCGGCGCGCCCCAAGGCTGAAACCGTCTCTCGAAATATCCTTGCTGAGCGCCAGTTTGCTGCGAAAGTTGTTCCCGTTATTGGGTAAATCGTTTGAGATGGATGACCCGTCCATCAAAATGGCAGATCTCTATTGGTATTGTGATTCCAGCAAAGCGCGCCAGGAACTTGGCTTTGTAACGCGAGACCCGGTTGAAACCCTGAAAGATACCGTCCAAGACATCCGGCTGCGAATGGGAACCTCGGCGCGTTAGCTGCGGCGCACCCGATCCAACCCCTCTGGGCTTATGACTTCAAAGATTGCCGCGATTATCAACCCTCACTCAGCCGGCGGCAAGACCGGAAGGCGCTGGCCTCAAATTGCAAGCCAGATTCAAAGCCGCCTTGGCCCCGTTACGGCGGTGTTCACCGAAAAGCAAGGACACGCCATGCAGCTTACACGCGAATTGCTTTTACAAGGGTTCGATCTGATCGTAGGCGTCGGCGGAGATGGCACTTTTAACGAGATCGCCAATGGATTCATTGATGCGGATCATCCAGTCAAACCCGAAGCGTGCATGGGAATTATTCCAGCGGGCACGGGAGGCGATTTTCGGCGGATGTTTGGCTTCTCTTCTCAAAACCAAACGGGAGATGCTATCGAAACTCTGGCAACAGGCGGACCTCATGCGATTGACATTGGAAAAGTGAATTTTGCGACCGCGCAAGGCAAGGCAGAGGAGCGATATTTCGTTAATCTGGTGAGCTTTGGGATGGGAGGCGCGGTGGCCTCGCGATCGCGTAATTTCCTCACTCCTCTCGGCGGGCGCATGGCATTCCTTTGGGCCACAATTTGCGTGCTGCTCAGCTACCGCGGAAAAGAGATAAGACTTTCGGTAAATGGAGATTGCGGGTCATCCGCATACCGCGTGACCAATGTTGCCATCGGCAATGGCCGCTTTCATGGGGGCGGAATGCACCCATGCCCTACTGCCGTCTTGGATGATGGCGTTCTGGAAATTACAGTTATCGAATACATGAATATGTTCCGGCTTCTGCGGGATATTCGCATCCTCTATTCCAGGGAGATTTATACCCATCCCAAAATTCGGCATCTGCGCGGCGCGCAAATCGAAGTTTTATCAACTGAGGAAACTTGGATTGAGGTGGATGGCGAGCCGCTAGGCCGGCTGCCGCTTGCGATTAAAGTATTGCCTAGGATACTACCCGTGATGATGAATAAGCATAGCGCGCTGAGGGAAGGAGTAATCAGGGATTGATCTGGTCTAGTAGATCAGATCGAAAAATGTATTGAAGGTTATGTGCTGAAACCCGATGTAATGCCCATAAAAGGGGGAAGAGATGTTGTTATAAACGTCGACGGGGTTCTGATGATTGGTGATGTCATACACCTCCACGGCCCCACGGAATTTGTGGTTTTTGAAAATGCCAAAATGCACGAAGGGGATGTGAAAGTCCTTGCTCACCTTCACATCGAGGGAATAGAAGCGGGGGAAGCGGAAGCCTTCCGGGATTCCTACGTAATTTTGCAGCGAGTCGAAGGACGAATAGGGGAAGCCAGTGTGGATGTCAAACACAGGGCTGATTGTGAGCCCCCAGGGGACCTGAAATTCACCCCAGGTGATAATGCGATTCGGTATATCTGACGGCAAATCTCCAAAATAGTTGGGATGAATGATGGGCTGTTCGAAAGGCACGTAAAGAGCGCCCAGCGTGTTGAGCTCGCCGCGCGCCAAGCTGTAGACATAGGATGCGTTGACGTTGGCTTTTTCCCCCGCGCGCCAGCGCATGGTGGTTTCAAATTCTTCATAGCGCGAGCTACCTGTGTTGCCGAGCACATACGCATGGCTGCCTGACGCCAAATCTAATGGATTCACGACAAATTCATTGTAGCCCCGGCTGGAGAGGAAACTGGCGCGGGCGAGCAGCCCGGGGCGCAATTCCTGGTCAAGCTCCAGGCTCCAAGTATTGTCATAAGGGGTTGTCCCAAGTTGATTGTGAGTGGGAATAATCTGCTTGCCGTTTTCACCCACCAGGCTGTACTGGTTTGAAAAAAGCTCAGGCGGACCCAGTGGCGCTCCGTTCAATCCATACATCGTGACGGTTCTCTCCGGATTTTCCGGGAAGTCGCCCGCAAGCATGGCAACGCGATTATAAAAGATTCCCGCTCCTCCGTGAATCACCGTCCGGCCCGTATGGGTCGGCGAATAAACAAAACCAAACCTCGGCGCGGGCGCCGCGGCGCTGCCGATATTTTCCGTCGAAAACCGCAGCCCGGCGTCTACGCTGAGGAAATCATTCACCACCCAATGGTCCTGGCCGTAACCTTCAAATTGAGTGTCTTCGTCGCTCAAGCGCGCCGGCCCGGAAAAGTCAATCCGCTCAAGGATGTTGCCCTTCACGTCCGTGATCAGCTCGGGTTGGGAAACGCTTGTGCCGCTGTAGGAACGGCGGAAGTAGTTTCCGCCGATTTGGAAGTTATGCGCGCCCCACCATTTTTTCTGCGGGAAGTCATAGGTTTCCATGAATTGCTGCTGACTTGCGAATCTCTGATAAGCGTTGAAATAGTTTCCGCCGTAGCCGTTAGGCGTAATCAGCATGGGTTGCGTTCCCTGGCCGTGGCCATAAGTGTCGAACTGCATCCCCTCAAACAATGTGGTGAGAATAGCGCCGGACTTAAACAGGTAGCGGTCGGTGCCACCGATGGCATAGCCGCGCTGACCGTAATTCGATGACGCCGGTTCCGGCAGCAGCGCGCTGATGTTGTCAAACTCGCGCCGCGCCGGAAATATGCGGACGTTCGCGGTGAGGAGGTGCTGCGGCGAGAAGATATACTGAAAGTTGGTGAACGAGGAGACGCCTTCTCTCCGTTGCACGTTCTTCGGCCAAGGGAGGCCTTCGGTAAACACCCGATTGAGATCGTAGATAAAAGCCTCGGAAAAATTCAGCCTATTTTTGATCAGCGGTCCGGTGAGGTAAAGCCGCGGCGCGTCTCCCGCAATGCCCTGGATGTGACCCTGCTCGATGAAGATATCCGGAATGACATCGTTTATTTCCCAGTGCCATTGGTCGAGCGGCGGCTTAGTTTGAATCGTGGTCAGCCCGCCGGAAAACCGCCCGTATTGGGCAAGGTAGGGGCTCTTAAAAACCTGTAGCTCTTCGATGGTATCGATAGGCACTTCGACCGAGAACGCCCCGGTAACCGGGTCGACAAAATCCGCTCCGTCGAGGAGCAACAATCCCTGCTCTTCGGGAGCGCCCTTAATGTTCAGCTTGCCGTCCGGGGTGCGCACGACCCCCGGAACCAGCGGCAGCGCCGCCTTAAACTTGAGCTGCGCGAGTGGAAGCGTCATCAGCTCATTAGCGTTAAATGTGGCGGGCGGTGACCCGTGCTCGGGCGTGGCAGAGTTGATCCGTGCTCTCACAGTTGCTGTTTGCCGGAAGATTTCAAGCGGCAGAACAAATTGAATGATAGAGAGCGCCTTGCCCGCAATCACTTCAATGTTTGGTTTTGAAACCGGCTGGCGGTCCACTGCCGCACAGGTCAGCGAATAGGTCCCGGGCATGAGCGCCGGAAAGCTGAAGTTGCCCCGTTCATCGGTCGTGGTCTGTAAGCCTTGCCCAGGAAGTCCGTGACCGCTGATCGAACAGACAGCATTTGGAATAGGCTGTTCCTGGTCGCTAACAACCTGCCCCTTGAGTGTTTGCGATTGTGGAAGAGACCAGCCGCAGATGGCAAAAAATAGCAGCCATGCGGAGCAGAGCACCGCCACCCGCCAATAATTTGACTCATATTCCATCGGTTATATAGATGCTTGGATGATGCTGGAGAGTACGCCCCTTCCCCCACGTAGGAGCCAGACCCAACCCACTCGAACGTCCGAACGCATCGCGGCTTTTTCAGCGGCCTTCTTTTACTCTAACCTGATTAAACCCGAATTCGCAAATTTCGCCACGCAGTTCCGTTTATGCTTCGCAAGCGCAATCCTCGATGGATCTATGCGTAAAATAACTGGCGCCGCTTTTGATAAATAATGGAGATGTTCTCAGCAACGTTATATTGACGGCCCTCCCTTACTGCTATCTATCGCAAAATTCATACTTTAAAAAACTGTTGACACAAAATGGATGGAACTGTTGTAAGATATCGTCTTTTTGAGAAAGTAGCTCAGCAGACCGCCGAAAAGGGGTTGTGAACCTGCTGAAACTATTCTTCGCAAAGAGGGCTATGAAGCAATGGTTTTGTGCCTAACAGCCTGAGCACGTTCAGCTGATCAAATCTCTCAGTTCTCGCTTTTTTCCAGCAGTGAGTCAGTCTCCGCACACCCGATAACACTTGTTTTTGCACCACTAATCTCAAATCGGAGGAAATTTGAATGAAGTTTTTCATATGCCTACTATTGTGCCTGCTAGGCACAGCAGCACTTGTGTGCCGGGCGCAGGCGCAGACTCTAATCCCACTCACATTGAAGCCAATAAATATCCTTTCGGATCCGTCAACCTGTCCGGGCGGTCCCCCAAATTACTGCGCTAACTCCACTCGGAATCTGATTCCTGAGACTCCCATGGCGCCCCCGGCGGTCAACACGCCATTCCGTGATCCTGACTTCGGGTCGCGGATGGTGCGCGTAACCGATGCCAACACGCTTTCAGAATATGGCAGCAACTTTACGGCGCTCAGCTTCATGACCGACTCTTCGCAGGAACAGAACACTTGGGGCGTTTTCGACCCGAGTCTGGGGGTTAGCGGGGGCTATCGATTCGTCGTTGCCGCAATCGACGGCGGAATTATCCCGTATACCCTCGACGCCACCACAATGAATGTATCCAGGCTTTCAGGCCAACCAGGAAGTTATCTGAATACGTATGGGACATTCGATTTCGGAAGCGCGGCCTTTAGCTATGTAAACCCCGATATTCTTTACGGCGTGAGCGGAACGCGACTGATGACCTATAATTTTTCAACAGGCGAGGAGCCGCTCGTCTATGATTTCGCAAACTGCCCTGGCCTTCCAAGCTACGTTTCTCAACCGTGGATGTACCCAGGCGAACCAAACGTCAGCACAGACGACACCAAATTCAGTGACTATTTCGGGGGCGTGGACCAAGGCGAT
>DASZAE010000004.1:0-2534 GCA_035945515.1 Terriglobia bacterium | reverse complement strand
GCTGGATATCGACCGCGATACGGCCAGCCGCCTCGGCGTCACGCCCGCGGCGATTGACGCAACGCTCTACGATGCCTTCGGGCAGCGCCAGGTTTCCACCATCTTCACGCAACTGAATCAGTATCATGTGGTGCTTGAGGTTGCCCCGCCTTTCCGGGAAAACCCGGACGATCTCAAAAATATTTACGTCCAATCGATTTCCGGCGCCGAGGTTCCACTCAGCGCGATTGGCCACTTTGAACCTTCCACCACTACCCTTGCCGTGAACCATCAGGGCCAGTTCGCGGCTGCCACGCTCTCGTTCAATCTCGCGCCCGGAGCGTCTCTCAGCCAGGCCGTCGACGCGATCAATCAGGCTAAGGACGAGATCGGGATGCCAGCCTCTATCAACGCCAGCTTTCAGGGCGCGGCCGCCGCCTTTCAAGCGTCGCTTGCCAACGAGCCGCTACTCATTCTAGCCGCGCTCATCACGGTTTACATCGTGCTCGGAGTCCTCTATGAGAGCTACATCCATCCGCTCACGATTCTTTCCACGCTGCCTTCGGCGGGCGTTGGGGCGCTGCTCGCGCTGATGCTCTTCCATACTGAATTCAGCGTCATTGCGCTCATTGGCATCATTCTGCTCATAGGAATTGTGCAGAAGAACGCCATCATGATGATCGACTTTGCCCTGCAGGCGGAGCGCGAGGAGCATAAATCGCCCGTGGACGCCATTTACGAGGCCTGCCTGCTGCGCTTCCGGCCCATCCTGATGACCACGATGGCGGCCATGCTGGGCGGCCTGCCCCTCGCTCTGGCCACGGGCACCGGCGCCGAGCTGCGCCGCCCGCTTGGAATCACCATCGTCGGCGGGCTGATTCTCAGCCAAGCCCTGACGCTTTTTACCACGCCCGTGGTTTATCTCTTTTTCGACCGGATTGCCGCCCGGCTGCGGCGCTCGCGCTCGCACGCCAGGCTCGCCGGCTCTTCCGCCGCGGAGGAAACAATTTAGTGCCGCGTGTCCAAAATGGGTGGCACATATCACGGGCCTGTCATGCTGAGCGGCCATCTGGAGTGCGGCGGCTTGCCGCCGCTTTCTCGAAGGCCAGCTTGCTGGCCGTAAGTTCCTGATTCAGCGCCGCGAGCAAGCTCGCAGGCGCAAAGCGGCAGCAAGCTGCCGCACTCCAAAGCCCTCGCATACGTAAAGAAGCGATGGACGCACACGCTAACGGGCCGGAACAGCCTCTTCCGTCATGAACATCTCCGAAGTATTCATTCGCCGTCCCATCGGCGCGTCGCTTTTAGCCTGCGCTTTGCTCCTCGGCGGAATCGCAGGCTATCGTTTGCTTCCGGTCGCGCCTATTCCGCAAGTTGATTTTCCTACCATTTCCGTTGGCGCTTCACTTCCCGGCGCGAGTCCTGAGACCATGGCCTCCTCAGTGGCCACTCCGCTTGAGCGTCAATTCGGCCACATCTCTGGTCTCACCGAAATGACTTCCACCAGTTCGCTCGGCTCGACCTCCATCGTGCTTCAATTTGATCTCAGCCGGAATATCGACGCCGCCGCGCGCGACGTGCAAGCCGCCATCAATGCCGCGCGCAGCCAGTTGCCCGCTAATCTTCCGAGCAATCCCGAGTACCGCAAGATCAATCCCGCCGACGCGCCCATCATGATTCTCGCGCTAACGTCAAACAGCCTTCCGCTGGGCGCGCTATATGACGCGGCGGACTCGGTGCTGGCGCAGCGGATTTCTCAAGTGGAAGGCATCGGTCAGGTGTTTGTCGGCGGCAGCTCGAGTCCCGCGGTGCGCGTGGAAGCGAATCCGCGCGTTCTCGATCAGTACGGCATGGGGCTTGAGCAACTGCGCTCCGCGCTCACCGCGGTGAATGTTTTCCGGCCCAAGGGCGGCCTATCCGGGCCGGACATTTCCTACACTCTCTCCGCGACCGACCAGCTCCTCAAAGCGCGGCAGTACAAACCGCTCATCGTGGGCTATCACAATGGCGCTCCTGTGCGGCTTTCCGACGTTGCGAACGTCATCGATTCCGTTGCCGACGTTCACACGGGAGGCTCCGCCAACGGCAAGCGGGCCATTCTGCTTGTGCTCTTCCGGCAGCCGGGCGCAAACATCATTCAAACCGTCGATAATGTCACCGCCATCATTCCTCAGCTTCGCGCGTCCATCTCGCCTGCAATTGACCTCCAGGTGACGCTCGACCGCACGCAGACGATCCGCGCCTCGGTTCACGACGTCGAAATCACGCTCATCATCGCCGTGATACTGGTGGTGATGGTGGTTTTCCTTTTTCTTCGTGATGCCTGGTCCACGATTATTCCCAGCATTGCCGTGCCGCTCTCGCTGATTGGCACCTTCGGCGTCATGTACATGCTGAATTACAGCATTGACAACCTCTCTCTCATGGCGCTTACCATTTCCACCGGCTTTGTGGTGGACGACGCCATCGTGGTGATTGAAAACATCACTCGTTATCTCGAAAGCGGGCTCGACGCTTTTCACGCCGCGCTTCTCGGGGCGCGCGAGATTGGCTTTACG
>DASZAE010000003.1:0-11742 GCA_035945515.1 Terriglobia bacterium | reverse complement strand
AAACCGGCGGCCAGAGGCCGCCGCTACAACATTTGTCGTCACTATAATTTGTAATCCTCAATAATTGGTGGACCTGGGGAGGTTCGAACTCCCGACCCCCTGGTTGCAAACCAGGTGCTCTCCCAACTGAGCTACAGGCCCGAAAACGCTTTTACCCATGTTGAGGGAAGACAGCGTCCGTCGTCAAGCAGGCGGCTCGCCGCTACAAACAATTTGTCACCGCTAACCGGCAAGCTGCGCGAGTTGCGCATAGACCTCGGCCGCTTGGCGCCGTGCGTCCTCGATGTCTCGGGAGCAGTCGATGACGTAGTCAGCCAATTGTCGCTTTTCATCTGTGGGCATCTGTGCGGCCACGCGCGCCTCGGCCTGATCGCGCGGCAAGCCCGTCTTCGCCATCAACCGCTCAATTTGCTGATCCGGATGGCACCACGCGACAACTATCTTGCTGAATCTCTCGCTGACACCCGCCTCATAGATCAGCGCCGCCTCGACCACAATCACCGCGTGCGCATCTTGATCGTGCGCCTCGCGCACCATCTCTTCCTGCAGTGCAAGAATGTGCGGGTGAAGTATGCCGTTCAGTAGCAGGCGTTTCTCAGCGTCGGCAAAAACGAGGCGGCCGAGGGCCTTGCGGTCAATCTCCCCGGACGCAGTGAGCGTTTCCTCGCCGAATTCGCGCACAACGGCGCTGTAGGCGCTGCTCGGAGGGCGGAGCAGATCGTGGGCGATCAGATCCGCGTCAACCACCTTTGCCCCTAGCGCGGAAAATACGGCGGCGGCCACGCTCTTGCCGGAAGCGATTCCGCCGGTAAGACCGAAACATGGGAAGGTAAGAATCATGAAGGATTAAAACAGCGCAAATGCCTTTTGCTAACGCAAATGCAAATAATCTTCAACTGTAAAACCCGCGTCCTTGAGAATCCGCCCCGCTAATCCCCTTCCGATTTCACAACCAGAATGGACAGGAACAGTAATGGAGATATTGCGCCCTTTATGCCAGAGCGTGAGATGACTCCCGGATTGACAGTCTTCAACGAAGCCTTGCGATTTCAAGAAGCGGACCAACTCGCGGCTCGTTACCTAGGGCATCCGGCTCATTCAGGAACCCCAACAGTAAGTTCTTCAATATGCACCAGACGGTCGTTTTGTGGCACCTGTTGCTGATGATCTAGCATCGACGCGAGATGCTGTTCGATTGCGCGGCGAATGTTGTGCTTCGTTTCTTCAATCGTTTTGCCGTTACTAAAGCACCCAGGCAGAGTCGGAGTGTAGGCGTAATACCCGTCGTCCTCGGGTTCTTTTTCGATGACGATCTGAAAGGAGTAAAACTTCACGGCATCCTCCGTCCGGCAAATATGCTCTGTTGAATCCTATAAAGTTTTCGTTAGGACCGCAAACCGCTGCCGCGCCTCAGGCGGGCGGCGCGCACGGTGTTTGACATCAGCATGGCGATGGTCAAGGGTCCGACACCGCCCGGCACGGGGGTATAGGCGCCCGCCTTCTCACGCGCGTCATCTGGCTGGACGTCACCCGCCAGCACGGCTCCTTTAGCGCCGAGCTGTTCAAGCGGACCGACCGGCTCGCGGAAAGCGGCGCGGACTTCTTCCGGTGTGGTCAACCGCGTGGTACCCACGTCGATTACGGTCGCTCCCGGCTTGATGAAGTCCCAGGTTACTAAGCCTGGTTTGCCGATGGCGGCCACGAGAATGTCGGCTTCGCGCGCCACCTCTGCAAGGTTTTTGGTTTGAGAATGGCAGATGGTGACGGTTGCGTTTCGGTGGAGCAGCAGCAAGGCAACAGGCTTGCCCACCATGTCGCTGCGGCCGATCACCACGGCATGCGAACCTGCGATGGGGATGCCGCTGCGGTCGAGAATCTGAATGATGCCAGCGGGGGTGCAAGGGACCAGGCCCGGACGGCCGCTCATAAGGCCGCCTGCGCTCAACGGATGCAGCCCGTCCACGTCTTTCGCCGGGTTAATGGCCAGGAGCACCTTTTTCGCGTCCACCTGGGGCGGGAGGGGGAGTTGCACCAGGATGCCATCGATATCGTTGCGCGCGTTGAGTCCGCTCACAAGGTCGAGGATTTCGTCCGTGCCGGCAGTAGCCGGAAGCTTGATGAGGTCGCTATAAAGACCCAAGGCTTCACAAGTTTTCACCTTGCTGCGAACATAGATTTGCGAGGCCGGGTTTTCGCCCACCAGCACCGCGGCGAGGCCGGGCACGAGGCCGCGCGCTTTCATCTCATTTATTTCACTTGTTAACTCTGTCTTAATCGAAGCGGCAATCTCATTGCCGTTGAGAATGCGGGCGGGCACAGGCAGACCTCCTTGAGCGGTGATTAGGATGATCTCTGAGCCGGCTGGGACTCGAACCCAGAACCCCTGCCTTAAAAGGGCAGTGCTCTACCATTGAGCTACCGGCCCACATCCTTACCTTCAAGCGTACTCGAGCAGGCTGCAATCCGTAAACCCGAAAAATGGTTTGGTAGCGCAGCGTTCGCCGTTTAACGCTCTGGCTTGTCTCCAATCTGAAATGGAAAATACCGCAGGGTCAAAAAACGGACCCTGCGCTACACTTTTCCATCAACGGTGTTCGTGAGTTTGCAGTGGCGGCGCAGTAAAAGGCGCCGTTTCGCCGTCGTCCACAAACTCCGCCTTCACCTGATGCGGCAAGACGCCGCGCTCAAAACCACGATCTAGCAACAGCTGCACGGCCTCGCGTCCTTTGCCGCCATAGTTCACGGTCCAGTCGTTCACATACATGGACACAAACTTATCTGCGGTGAAATGATCAAGGCCGCGCGCGAATTGCATGGCATACGTTAAGGCTTCTTCGCGGTGCTCCAGGCTGTAAAGGATGCTCGCGCGCAGCGTCCTCGAAACCTGGCGCACAAGCGCCTCGCCGAGCGAACGTCGGATCACGTTGCCACCCAGGGGGAGGGGAAGGCCCGTCTCTTGATGCCACCACTCGCCGAGATCGATCACCTTGCTGAGACCTTCCGTGCCGTAGGTAAGCTGTCCCTCGTGGATGACCACGCCGGCATCGACCTCGCCTTTGGCAACAACCTCAAGGATGCGGTCAAAGGGCGTCACTACCGGCTCAATCTCCGGCTGGTAAAGCATCAGCGTGAGATAAGCGGTGGTCATTTTGCCCGGAACCGCCACGCGCTTGCCCTTTAAATCCGCGGGATTCATAACCCCGCGGGCGACAATCATGGGGCCGTAGCGGTCGCCAAAACTTGCGCCGCTTGGCAGCAAAATATACTGACTGGCGACATAAGGGTAAGCGTGGAAAGAGATCGCCGTGATGTCATAGACACCCTTTTCCGCCTTGGCATTCAGGCTTTGGATGTCCTCCAGCGTGTGGACGAACTTTAACGGCTCGGTCGCAATCTTCCGGGTGGCGAGCGCGTAGAACATAAAGGCGTCGTCGGAATCCGGGCTGTGGGCCAGCGTCAGTTCGATGGGTTGCCGCGGCATCGCCTCCGATTTTTGGGTCGTGAGCGTCTCCGTGCCATTAACAAGGCTTTTCATGAGTTTTTTCTAATCTTCGGGTAACTGTTTTGTAGTGCATCTGTATCGCCGTCTCGTCGGCTTTTGCGGGCAGGATGCCGATGCTACCAGAAGCGCATGATCCAATTATTAGAAACATTGATTCTAAACAACTTCTTGGGTTCGTTCCGTAATTTGGAGTGCAGGCGCTTGCTCCCGCTGTATTCCGCCGAAGCTTGCTTCGGGCGCGGGGGAGGGACACGCCCCCAGTCAAAGCGGCAGCAAGCTGCCGCACTCCATAAGCCTATCGGGTCACGATGAGATTTTGAGACGAATGAGACAGTTTCCATTAGAAACGCTGATTCTAAACAACTTCTTGGGTTCGTTCCGCGATTTCTTGCGCGTTTCGCGCATTCCCCCCAGCCATTTTCTAATCTTCGGAAAATTGTCTTCCAGCGGCAGTCTCTGGCCGCCGCCACAGCTAAAACCCGCAAAATTCTAACCGCAGAACCCTTCGTCGTTTCAGGTTCTCACCAGCATACCATGAAGTTGGGATTAGAGAAGGCGGAAGGAGACATCCACGAGCATTTGCACTGGGACGGCGTGACCATTTTTCATCCCGGGCTTAAATTTCCAGGTTTTTACCGTTTTCAGGGCGCTTTCGTCAAGTCCAAGGCCTGCGGGCTTTACCACCTGAACGCTGCTCACTGAGCCGTCCGGGAGCACGATGATTTCCACCACCACGTCACCCTGGAATTTAGCTTCACGCGCCTGCTCCGTGTAAGGCGGATCGGGTTGATAAATAGGAATGGGCGAGGAGACGCCGCCGCCCACCTGATAAGCTCCGCCGCCCATGCCCGCCGTATCGCCATCACCCAAGCCGCCACCATGGCCGTTTCCGATGCCCGTGCCGCTGCCATTGCCCATCGACGGAGGTCCAGGGACGCCATTCTGCATCCCAAAGATGTCGTTCTGAGCTACCTGAATCTTAATATTTGGTGGACCGAGCAAAGTGGGGTCAACCGGCAGCTTGGGCTTTGGAATCTCAACCGCCAAAGGAGGTGCAAGCTGCCGCAGCGCGAATTTCGGAGGCGAGCCTTTGGTCGCGGGCGCTTTATCGTGCTGGCCGCCTCCACCGCCCATTTTCTTAGGCGCCGGGGGAGCCATTGGCGGAGCGGAAAGGTCAACCTGAACCACATTTTCCTTCCGCAGGACGTGCGGCGGCCCGTAGATGAGATAGGGCAGAAACAGCGCGGCTATGATTACCGCATTCACCAGAAGGGAATTGAGCCACGAACTTTTCTGCGGCTTATAATCCTTCCAGATATCTTCTACTTCAATGGGCTTGGACGTGATCGGAATGGAAGGCGGCGTAGGCTTTTCCCACAGGCTCTTAATGCGGTCGATCAGTTCGGTAATCAGGGGCCGGGTGTCTGAAACGGGCAGCACGGCCTGGGATTCATAATACTTGGCGGTGATCCCAGTAGGTTTGACGGTATGCTTGCCCTCCCGAATCAAGCTCCAAAGCGAAGAAAACAGGGACGGGTTCTCAATAAAGGCAGGCCTATAGAGTTCCTCCTTGGGTTCAAGGAGGCCCGCGCCCCTCGATTCAGAACCTTTTTCAGGTGGTATGGATGGCATCGTCAGTTCCTGGAAATACCTTTGCCGTGACCACGGCAAAAAGAACTCTCCCAAAGAAGATGTTCGCAAGCTTCAGGAAGTTGCCCGCGCAAACATCCGGGATATTCCCTAAGACAATCTTCGCTCACGGTCATTTTAACACAAGGCGCTGGCTTACCCCAAAGAAGCTGCGTCTCACAAGAATTAAGACGTCCCGCGTCCAACTTTGGTTGCGAGGGATCTGTAGCGGTTGCCTCTGGCCCGCCGGTCTTTACTCTTAAAAACCGGCGGCCAGAGGCCGCCGCTACAGCAATTCGTAAATTCACAGTCGATCTAATATAATGCTAGGTTTCAGCCCTTCCGGAGGATGAATGCAGAAGACGATGGACCTGAAGAGCACGCTGAATTTGCCTAAGACGGCCTTCCCGATGAAGGCAAATCTGCCGCAGACCGAGCCGGCCCGTCTTGCCCAGTGGCAGGCTATGGACCTCTACGGCAAGATTCGCGCCGCGCGCCAGCATTCGCCGCTCTTCACGCTGCATGACGGGCCGCCTTACGCCAACGGGCGCATCCACCTGGGGACGGCGCTCAACAAGCTGCTGAAGGATTTCATTGTCAAGTCGAAAACGCAGGCGGGCTTCAACGCGCCGTATCTGCCGGGTTGGGATTGCCACGGCCTGCCGATTGAGATCAACGTGGATAAAGAGCTTGGGCCGCGCAAGGCGAAGATGGCCGCAAGCGAAGTGCGCCGCGAGTGCCGCAAGTACGCCGCAAAGTTTGTCGAGCTGCAACGGCAGGATTTCAAGCGCCTGGGCATCCTCGGCGAGTGGGAAAATGCCTACCTCACCATGGAATACTCCTACGAGGCGCGCATCGCCGAAGCCTTTCTGAAGTTTCTCGGCGAAGGCTACATCTATCGCGGCCGCCGGCCCGTTTACTGGTGTATCTATGATAAGACGGCGCTGGCTGAAGCCGAGGTAGAGTACGAAAATCACCGTAGTCCGTCCATCTATGTGCGCTATGCGCTGGCTACTGACCCGGCCAAGCTTGACGCCACGCTCGCGGGACGAAAAGTCTGGGTAATCATCTGGACTACAACGCCTTGGACGCTTCCCGCCAGCATGGCAGTGGCGTTCCATCCCAATTTTGAATACGTCGTGGCGGCGAAGGGCGCGGGAGATGCGTATATTCTCGAAAGCCGCCGCTACGCGCCAGTGCTGGCTGAGACAGGACTCGAAGCGCCGGATGTGCTGGCGCGCATCAATGGCCGCAAGCTCGAAGGCCTTGAATTTCAGCACCCCTTTCTTGACCGCAAAGTCCCTGGCGTGCTGGCCGATTACGTTACCGCCGAAGACGGCACAGGATGTGTTCACACCGCCCCTGGCCACGGACGCGAGGACTATCAGACGGGCATTCGCTACGGGATCGAAGTCTATAGCCCGGTGGGCGCGAGCGGCGAATTCACCGAGGGCGAATTCAAAGGACAAAAGGTCTTTGAGGCCAATAAGCCGATTATTGAACTGCTCGAGCGGCGCGGCGCGCTGGTAGGCAAGGCGGGCGCGCTCGATCACTCTTATCCGCATTGCTGGCGCTGCCATAATCCGGTGATCTTCCGCGCCACCGAGCAGTGGTTCGTCAATATGGAGCACGACGCCCTGCGCGGGCGCGCTCTTGACGCTATTAAAGGGGTGCGTTGGTCTCCCGCATGGGGCGAAGAGCGCATCTCCAACATGATTGCCACGCGCCCGGATTGGTGCATCTCCCGTCAGCGTGTGTGGGGCGTGCCTATCACGGTATTCCATTGCGAAACCTGCGGCAAGCCGCTGATGGACGCGGCGCTGGCGCAGCCCGCGATGGAACTTTTCCGCAAAGAGGGCGCAGACGCCTGGTACACGCACCCGGTCGAGGACCTCGCCGCGCCTGGCGCGCGCTGCCCCGATTGCGGCAGCGCGAAATTGCGCAAGGAGATGGACATCCTCGACGTCTGGTTCGACTCCGGGTCGAGCCATTTCGCCGTGCTCGGCCAGCGTCCTGATCTGCCTTGGCCGGCGGACGTTTATCTTGAAGGCGGCGACCAATACCGCGGCTGGTTCCACAGCTCGCTTCTGGTGGCGCTGGTGACGCATCGGGCCGCGCCTTACCGCCAGGTGCTCACCAACGGCTGGGTGCTCGATGCCGAAGGCCGCGCCATGTCGAAATCGCTGGGCACGGGCGTGCAGCCGGAGGAAGTGATCAAGACGCACGGTGCGGAAATCCTGCGGCTGTGGGCGGCTTCGGTGGACTTCCGCGAGGACGTGGTGATCTCGCCCGACATCCTCGCGCGGCTGACCGAATCCTACCGCAAGCTGCGCAATACGTTCCGCTACTGCCTGGCGAATCTCGCGGGATTTAACCCTGAGACGGATGCGGTGGCCGTCTATGAGATGGAAGAGATCGACGCCTGGGCGCTTTCGCGCGCGGCGCAGGTGATTGAGCAGGTTCAGGCTGCCTACGATACATTTGAGTTTCATCGCGTCTACCGCGCCTTGACCGATTTTGCGACGGTGGACCTGAGCGCGTTCTACTTTGACATTCTGAAGGATCGGCTCTACACCGCGCCTCCGCGTTCGGTGCGGCGGCGAAGCGGCCAGACCGCGCTTTACCGCATCCTCGATGCGCTCCTGCGCGCCGCGGCCCCGCTGCTTTCCTTTACCGCCGACGAGGCCTGGGGCTATATGCCTGCCATGCCTGGACGCGAATCGAGCGTGCATGTCGCAGGCTTTATCCACGGCGCGGACCTGCGGCAGTTGCTGCCCGTTTCCATTGACCAGAAAATGGAAAAGTGGGACCGCCTGATTGAGGCGCGCAACGGCGTGCTGAAGGCGCTCGAAGACGCGCGCCAAAAGAAGCTGATTGGCCCCAATCTTGAGGCCAGGGTTTATCTCGATCCGCAGGGCGCGCACCGGACGCTGCTCGAAGAATACAGCGCCTTTCTGCCCGCGCTCTTCATCGTTTCGCAGGTGGAGCTGGCTTCGGCATGGCCTGCGGACGTCGAGACCACGCAGCTTCCCGGACTGAAGATCGGCGTCGCGCGCGCTCGCGGCAAAAAGTGCGAACGCTGCTGGAACTATTCCGAACACGTAGGCGAAGACAGCGCCTATCCTACGGTCTGCGAACGCTGCTCCGCCGCGCTCGCGGAGATTGAGACGGAAATGTAACGCTGTAGCGGCCTTCAGCGACCGCCGGCCTTTAATATCTATACCTGACGCCATAAGTCGTCGGCGCCTGATTCTGTAGCGGCGGCCTCTGGCCGCCGGTCCTTCCTATTAAAATCCGGCGGCCAGAGGCCGCCGCTACAAAGACCGTCACGGCCGTAGCGCCGGCATCTTGCCGGCAAATGCCGCCGGGAGGGCGGCGCTACAAAAAGCATGACGGAACAAATGACGACGATCGAAGAGAATCCGCTGGCGCTGCGCGTGCGGCGCATCTCGCGCGTCTTATACGTGCTGCTCGCCGTTGCCGTCTTTGTGGGCGACCAGATCACGAAATCGGCGGTGGAGAAATCGATTCCGCTGCACGACACAATCCGCATTATCCCGCATTTCTTCAACTTGACCTATACGCGCAACCCTGGCGCGGCTTTCGGCCTGTTTGCCGATTCCCCTTCGCCCTGGAAGACGGCGGTTTTGATTGCCGTCTCGGTGGCGCTGCTCATAGCCGTGGCGGCCGTGGTGTGGAAGAGCGCGCGCATCGAGTGGGAAGCCGGCGTGGCGCTGGCGCTGATTGTGGGAGGCGCGGTCAGCAACCTCTCCGACCGCGTGCGCTTCGAGCACGTCACCGACTTTCTCGACTTTTATTTTCGCCAATATCATTGGTTCACTTTCAATCTGGCCGATAGCGCCATCGTCGTGGGCGCTTTTCTTCTGGTCATCCATCTCTTAACCCCGCGTGGACACGAAAACTGACCGCCAGCACTCTGAGGAGACGCGCGAGATCGTCGCGGACGCCGGAGACGCGGGCGAGCGGCTGGACGTGTTTCTTGCGAGCCGCCTCCCGGAAGTGAGCCGCAGCCGTCTGCGAAGGTTGATCCAAGCGGGCTGCGTCGAGACGGGCGGGCGCGTGGCCGCGAAAGCCGGTGAGACGGTGGCGGCGGGCGACAGTGTTCGCGTGCGTCTCGCGCGCGAGGAGATGCGCGCGTTGCCCGAAAATCTGCCGGTTGAGATTGTCTACGAAGATTCGGATCTCGTGGTGGTCAACAAATCCGCCGGCATGGTGGTGCACATCGGAGCGGGCATTCATTCGGGAACGCTGGTGAACGCGCTGCTCTATCACATCCGCCAGCTTTCTTCCGCCGCGGGGGACGAAAGGCCGGGCATTGTTCACCGGCTGGACAAAATGACCTCGGGCCTGATGCTGGTTGCAAAGAATGACGCTGCGCACCGGGTGCTTGCCGCCGCCTTTAAGGCGCGCGCCATCAAGAAGACCTATACAACTCTTGTCCACGGGCGCGTGAAACAGGACGCGGGTTCCGTTGACGCGCCGGTAGGGCGGGACCCGCGGCATCGCTATCGAATGAAAGTAGGCGGCGTAAAAGGCCGCGAAGCCTTAACGGAATTCGCCGTGCTCCGCCGTTTTCAGGATTTCACCTTGCTTAGCGCCATGCCCCGCACCGGACGAACGCATCAGATTCGCGTGCACCTGGCTTCTCTTGGGCATCCCGTGGCGGGCGATACGGCTTACGGCGCGCCCGCGAAAATCCGCCTGAACGGTCAGGAGCGGAAAACGTTGTCCCGCACGTTCCTTCACGCCTCTGCGCTTGAATTTGCGCATCCCTCCACTGGAAAGCCGCTTGCGTTTGCAGCGCCTCTCCCCGCGGAATTAGCAGCGTTCCTCGACAAGCTGACACAAGCCAAGTAGCCACGGCACGGCGTTCGTGCTGTGGGCTTTTGTTTTGGAACGGAAATACCCACGGCACACAGTTCGTGCCGTGGCTACCAACGCAGGGAGCGCCTGTAGCGGCGGGCAAAGTCTATAAGGGGCCGCCGGTCTTTATCAGCGAAAATCCGGCGGCCCCTTATAGGCTTTGCCCGCCGCTACACGAAGAGTCAGTACCCCGGAAACTCTTCCACGCGAATGTCATCGTCATCAACGCCAATCTGATGCAAGAGCGATTGCATGGCCTTGACCATCGAGGCCGGCCCGGCGGTGTAATAAATGGGCGAGGCGGCGCCCTGAAGATTGCGCTCGAGCATCGCCTTATCAATGAATCCCGTTTCGCCCTGCCACGCGCGCTTTGATTTTTCCATCGAGGTCATGGTGGCGATCAGCTTGTAATTGGGGTTTTGTTGCTGGAGGCTTTGAAGTTCTTCGAGGAAAACTGCGTCTTCCGGGCGATGATTGGAGTAGAACAAATAAATGTGGTGGGCCAGCTTCTCGTGCGCGGCGCGCACCACCATGCCCCGGAAAGGCGTGATGCCGATGCCGCCGGCGAGGAACACCGCCGCGCGCGCGGCGTTGTTGTGCAGCGTGAGGCTGCCAAACGGCCCGTCCACCTTCACCGCGTTTCCGAGCGGCATTTGCGAAAGCACGCGCTTGAACGCCGAACCGCGCAGCCGCGTGGCAAACAGAAGCGCGTCCTCTCTTTGATCGCTGGCAATGGAAAACGAGCGCGTGTTGCCTTCAGAGTCGGTTTCTGGCGGATCGATCAGCGTCATGTCGACCGACTGGCCCGGCTTGAACGCCCAGCCGGGTTTTTCAAATCGGAAGGCCATGGTCTGGTCGGCCACGGGTTCGCGGCCAATGAGCTTCAGCATTAAAGCTGCGCTGGGTTCTGTCATGGAGGTTTTCCTTTTATTGAGGATTGCAGATTATAGTGACAATTTTTTCTGTAGCGGCGCTCTCTGAGCGCCGAAAAACCGGCGGCCAGAGGCCGCCGCTACAATATTTGTTGTCACTATAATCTGCAATCCTCAATAAGGCGTCATTAATAAGGCGTTATTTTGTGTTTGCGGATGAAGACGCCGCGCGGCGGGCAGGGGGCTGATAATCTCCGGCCTCGCGGCGGAAGGCGATGTTTAAGCGGTTCCATCCGTTTATGGCAACAATCGCCAGCGTGAGGTCCACCAACTCTTTATCGCTGAAGTGCGGTCGCACGGATTGAAAAATCTGGTCGGGCACGCTCCTGCCTTGAAGCTCAGTCACCGCCTCGGTCCATTCAAGCGCCGCCCGCTCGCGGTCGGTAAAAAAGGGCGTGTCGCGCCAGACGGACACCGCGTAGAGGCGCTGCTCGGTTTCGCCCAGCGAGCGCGCGTCCTTGGTGTGCATATCGACGCAGTAGGCGCAGCCATTTATTTGCGATGCGCGAAGGTCAATCAAATTGAGCAGCGAAGGCTCGAGGCCGCTCTCGTGGATATATTTTTGCAACCCGTATAAGGCGGTCCGCGCTCCGGGGGCGGCTTTCTCAATTGCGATTCTCATCGTCATCCTCCGATTTTTTATAAGTTCCTAGTGGTTTGATTCATACGAAGAGGCCGCGTTTCAAGGTTTTTTCAGGAAGAAAAAAGGCGAGGGCAAAAATTCCTAGCGGCTTGCGTTGTAGCGGCGGCCTCTGGCCGCCGGTTTTTACTCATTAAAGACCGGCGGTCCCTTAG
>DASZAE010000002.1:0-5203 GCA_035945515.1 Terriglobia bacterium | reverse complement strand
TTTCATGGCCTGGACGGCCGTTTCCACGGTGCCAAACGCGGTCATCAGGATCACCGGCAAGTGGGCGTCCGCATGTTTAACGGCTTGCAAAAATTCCAGACCGTCCATGCCGGGCAGCTTGAGGTCGGTAATCACCAGGTCAAATTTTTCCTGGCGGAGCAGCTTAAGCGCCGTTTCAGCCTCCGATGCCTGGCGCGTGGCGTAGCCTTCCGCCGACAGGCTCAACTCGAGGAGCCGCTGCATTTTCGTCTCGTCTTCAACAACTAAAATAGTAGACATGGAAATGATGATTCTATAGGCTTGCGAGCATCTGTTCCATAGTTTTGTGAGGCGCCTTTTTTCGCCGGTTTGAAATGCGTAACGGAATTCGCGTCACTCCCCTCCAGGGAGCACGTAGAGTAGAGTTTTGCTTTTAAAACTCCGCGCTACACATCCAGCCTGGCGCGCCACTCCGAGATTTTGAGACAAATGCGATCAAAAGGAAGCTCTTTGTTGTCCGCAGACTTCGTGCCCCGATTGGCCGGACTCAGGCGTCCAGAATTCCGTCAAGCGGGATGGAGACCCATCCGGGGCGGTTCCGTAGCTCGTAGATGATTTCGTATACCGTCTTATCAAGCAAGAACAGGTCAAGGAGAAGTTTGAGATGCTCGCGGTCTTGGGGAACCAACCCGGCCGTTTCGGCGATTCTAAGGTAGGTTCTCAAAAATTGAGCGGAGACCCAACGCCTCCAAAAGCGGCCCAAGGCATCGAGCAAGGCCGGGCGAACCGGCGCGGCGGCAGCATCTGAAGTCCGGCGAAGCAGGGCGGAGCTGGCGGCATAGTGGAAAGAACGGAGCATCCCGGCGACATCCCGCAGCGGAGATTGCTTTGCCCGCCGCTGGCTGAGCGGTCGCTCTGGCTCGCCTTCAAAATCGATGATCACAAAATCCGTTCCCGTATAAAGCACTTGACCGAGATGATAATCGCCATGCACGCGCGTGCGCTCGGCCTTGATTACATGGGCCAGGATTTCCCGGCAGCGGTCAAACAGACGGCCTTTTAATTCGATCACGCGCAGCGCCTTTTCGCGCGCGGGCAGCGGCAAAAATTCGAGGCGCGCTTCGAGGAGGTGGAAGGAATTGTGTGCGAGCGCAAGAGTGGCTGCCGAAAGGTCTTCGCAGTCACGGCGCGAGAGCGGCTCGGGAGCAAAGTCGTGGTCTGAATGGTCTTGCGACAATGCGAGGTGAAGTTCCGCTGTCCTCTGCCCTAGCAGCGTGGCGGAATCGAGATAATCACCGATGGCTTCGCGCGCAAAGCTTGGCGGCTCGGCAGCAGCTAATTCGAGCAACGAACCCGTCACGGCCCAATCGTTTTCGCATCGTTCTGAACTGGCGGCGTTCCGCTCAAAATATTCGTCGAGCTTCGGCAAGGTATATTTCCACGCGTCGCCCTTATTCTCGACAAACCCCTGAAGCACGGCCAGAGTCATGGCGGGCCTGCCTGGGCGGCTGTATTCGACGCAGCCCGCCACGGGAGGAGTATGCGCAAAGCCTGCTTTTTCGGTTAGAAACCGCCCAATTTCAAAATCAAGGTTAACGCCCTCTTCAGGGCGCCGGAAGAATTTCAGCATCAACTTGCCGCCATAGTTGATGGAAGTATTGCTCTGCTCAACTCTCATCACTGCAGGTTTAAGCTCCGTGAGCTTGGATGAACTGCCAAGCCTTGCAAACATGTTGGTGGATGATGCTGCCAATTCTCCTTCGCCGCCTCTTACGGAAACCTGCTCCCGGATACAATCGAGCAGAGACGTTGCGAACGCCGGGTCTTCCAGCGCATCTGACAAAACGCAACCGCGAAATCCACTACCGGAAGGGATGACGATTTGCGGCGAGTCCCCGCTTGCCGTTGGGGAAGCCTCCGGCAGCGAAGACGCGACCAGAGGGAGGGCATACTGCTGGGTATTTCCAGAAGCATAGCGGACCTTCACCAAAAAAAAGTAAGCCGTGGCCATGCGAAATGAGTCTTCTATTTGGATGGAATGGAGCGTTTCGGCTTTGCCAGCAAACCATCGCTTGCTTTGCAGAAAGGCGGGCAGCGCCTGAGGGAGGGCGCGCACAATGTGCTCAAGCGGGTTGTCATCATGCACGGTCATGCGCGAACCTCGATTTGGGGTGCAGCGCCACAAAAACCAATGCCCCATATTCTTAGAGGTGCGAGATGCCGTCTTCGTCTTCCTTTTTTTGATCGTCGATAAAGCGTTTTTCGATCAGCCTGCGAGCGGCGTCGCGCCCGCCAAGTCCAAAAGCGAGCGCCAGCCCAAACATGACCGCGCCAAAAGCAATGGAAAAGGCAATGAGAATGACGCCGTGTCCAAGGCCGATGCGCTCGAGCGCCATGGTGACCGCCAGAATAATAATCAAGAATCGCACCATGCTGCTGAGCAGGCGTGGCGACGGAGAATTGGCGTTAACGGCTGCGAGCAGCGTGGCGCGTCCAAAAAAATTGGCGATGAGAACGCCTACGAGAAGGATCAAGATGGCCACAAAGATTTGCGGAAGCAGCAGGAAAAAGCGGGTGATTTCGTCATTAAGCGCGGTAATGCCGAGGCCGCTGAGCGCCACCAGCGTGAAGGCGATCCACACCACCCAGAATACCAGCCGGCTCAACAGCTCGGTGGGCGAAGGCAGCGCGGTCTTGGTGAGCAACTGAGTAAAGCCCGCCGTTTCGCAAAGCTGATTGAACCTGACAAAGCTAAGGATTCGCCGCACGATCACCTTCAAAATCCACGCTACGATGCCGCCCACAATGAAGATGATGATCATGGCGAGCAGGCGCGGCAGGAAATCAGCAAGCATCGCGCTCAAGCCCTCCATGGTTTGCGTCAAGCTCTTTAGGAGAAGATTTCCCATAAGGCACCTCACGTTTTTGCGGACCAGCCCTCGACGAGGAGAGGCTTCATGCGTTCACATTCCATCTGGAGAGCTTCTCTTCGCTCCCGCAATTGTTCGAGAGCCGCCCCCCGGTTTTCACGAAGATAGGAGCTGATGCGGCCGCGATAAACCGGCGTCAAGGCTTGCAGCAAATGGTCGCGGTTCATCACCCGGCGATGGTAGGCGGCGGCAAATTCGTACACCGTTTTCACCCAAAGCTCATCTGGAAACCAGCAGCGGGCCTCTTCGCCATTCGCTACCTCCAATACCTCCCGAAGCGTGGAGGCGGAAAGCACCTGCTCCAGGATCGAGACGATCTCGCGCGTCCCGCTCTGAAACATCTCAAACATTTTTTTGCGATTGAGCCGCGCCGGACCAAGATCGAGTTCCGTGGGAAAGCCAAAGACGGGAACGGCTTGCGAGCCGGACTGGCCGGCCCAGAAAGATTCGTGCATCTCGAGGGATTGAAAGAGCGCGCCGACAAAGTGCTGAATAGTCCCGGCCAGATCCTGCGCCGCTCGTTTTGCCGGGTAGACCTTCGGCCCCAGAAAAGACTGGCCAGCGCGGAAACTATTCGCCAGCGCCGTGGTCGTCATCCAGATCGGCGCTCCATTGCGCATGAAGTCTTCCTGCCAGACATTTTGCGCCAAAAAGTGGCTGGCCAGCTTGCCCGAAAATGCGGCTTCATCGGGAGCAGGCTCCTCAATGCGATATCCGTAGGCGGCGCGAACCACCGGCGCAAGAAGGTTGCGCACGAGCAATCCCTCGAACCGGTGCCGCTGATAGATGGGCGTCAGCAGGTCAAAGTTCTCGCGCAGCACGGGCCTCGCTAGGCCCTCAATCCATTCAGGCGTGAGGCTGGTGACGTCGGGTGAAACCACCACGCAAGCTTTGGCGCGGAGCAGGTCCGCCGCGGCCATGGTTAGCCGCAGGGCGCCGGCCTGACCGCGGCTGGGATGGTAGCTAGTGGTCAGCGTCCGCAAGCTGCGCAGCGGACTCGCGGCGAGATAGCTTCGGAAGTCACGCACAGCCGCGGACTTGACGGCCTCCTGGGTTCCGTCGCGCGAGCTGGCATCGGGATTCATCAAAGCCGCGCGCTCGCGCGGAAAGTATTTCACCAGCCCGACTTGAACGGCGTTGACGACGTGCTCGATGGTCTGCCGGTTATTGGCGGTGGGAATCGAAACCAGGATGTCCACCTCGCCGGCGGCTGTGAGCTGGCGCAGAAAATCGTCGGAGAGATAAGTGTCCAAATGTTGCTCCGGGAAACTGCCGGCATGGCCGCGTGCAGAAAGGCCGCAGGATCAAAAAGGCGGACCCCGCGCTGCAACCGCAGGCCATCAGGTTCACTCTTTGCAGGCGCCGAAAAGCACCACAAATGACTGCTAAATCTGCCGCAGCTTGAACCAGAAAAACTGGTACGGACCCAGCGTCAAAAGATACTGGCGCTGATTGACGCGAGGAAAGGGATTGCCGCCGAACATTTCGATCGGGATGAAACCCTCAAACCGCCCGAGGTCCAGCTCCACTGCCTGCGCGGAACTCGAGAGATTATTAACCACCAGGACTTTGTCCTGTTCGAGTTCACGGATATAAGCCAGCGCCTGATGATTTTCCGATTTCAGAAACTCGAGGGAGCCGCGGCTGAAAACGCGGCTGGACTTCCTGATTTTGATGATCCGCTTCATCCAGGAGAGCAGCGAGTTCAGCGAACGCCTCTGCGATTCCACGTTGACGCCCTGATAACCATAAATTGGATTTGAAACCAGCGGCATATAGAGAAGCTCCGGGTCCGCGGTTGAGAAGCCGGCGTTCCAGCCGCCGTTCCACTGCATCGGAGTGCGCACGCCATTGCGGTCGCCGAGATAAATATTATCCCCCATTCCAATTTCATCCCCATAGTAGACGATCGGGCTGCCGGGGAGCGAGAGCAACATGCCATTGAGCAGCTCGATGCGGCGCCGGTCATTCTCCATGAGCGGCGCCAGGCGGCGGCGGATGCCTACATTCACGCGCATGATCCTATCCTTGGCGTATTCGTCATAGAGATAATCCCGCTCGACGTCGGTCACCATTTCGAGCGTGAGCTCATCGTGGTTGCGCAGGAAGGTCCCCCACTGGCACGTCTCCGGAATAGGCGGCGTCTGCTCCATGATTTCAATAATGGGTTTGCGGTCTTCCAGCCGCACCGCCATAAACATGCGCGGCATCAGCGGAAAATGAAAGGCCACGTGGCATTCGTCGCCTTGGCCAAAATACGCGCGCACGTCGGAGGGCCACTGATTGGCTTCCGC
>DASZAE010000001.1:0-8240 GCA_035945515.1 Terriglobia bacterium | reverse complement strand
GGCCGGTCTATCGCCGAGTTGCCGGTTTTCGACGGCGGTGATTATCCGGCGTCTGCGGCGGCCATTTCTGAATCCACTCTGCTTCTCATCCGCAAGAAGGACTTTCAGTCACTCTTCCTCGAGCATCCGGAGGTGGGCCTGAAAGTCCTTAAAGTTGTGGGATCGCGATTGCGCACCATGGTTAGCTTGATTGATGAGCTTTCTTTTTCGAGCGTGCGCCACCGCCTGGCGGCGCTTCTTTTGCGTTTAGCAAAGACTGAAGGAAAGAGAACGGAAGGTGGAATCGTATTTTATCTGCCTTCCACCAACCAGGAATTGGCGGCCCAGATTGGGACGGTTCGCGAGCTTGTATCGAGGAATCTCGGTCGACTACAGACCATGGACATCATCCAGGTGCGCGGAAAGCGTGTGACCGTTTGGGATCTGAGCAAACTCGAAGCGGAGGTTGAAGAAAGCGCAGAGCGCGGGTGACTGCGCGGCCTTCAAGGCGGCCGAGGCTTGATGGAAACGCGCTAAAGCTCTCTGTGACCGAAGTCACTGATTCCAAGCGTACATTAAGGTAGGCTTATCTACGTCCGTAACGTAGGTGCTCTGTTGAACGGCGCAAGGGGATGAGTGAGACTGCTATTTCCGATAACACATTGCCCACGGCTTGGCGGCTGGCTTACCAGCGTGATCTCGAGGTGGGGACAGACTACGCCGACCCTTCGCCCGAGCGCCATGCGGCGAAGGCTCTAGCCGCTTTTATTCTCGCCGGCCTTGCCTTTCTTGCACTCCCGGGGACCTTTCTCGGCGTCTGGAATCTCATCGTCATTTCCGAGCATCGCGCTGCGACTGGGGCGAGCACAGCCTGGATTCAGGCCCACGGGCACGCCCAGTTATTCGGATGGGTCGGCAGCTTCATTCTCGGCATTTCGCTCTATGCGCTGCCGAAATTTCGCGGGCGGCCGCTCAAGACATTCGGGCTGGTGTGGGCAGCTTGGGCGCTTTGGACCGCAGGCGTCGCCTGGCGATGGTGGACGGGTATCAGCGCCCATGAGTGGCGTCTCGGTCTGGTTGGTTGGGCCGTTCTGGAGATCACGGCTTATGCGCTGACGCAGCGGATCCTTGTTTTCCGGGACCCTGGAAAGATGCCGAAGGATTTGGGATCGTGGCTCGGCATTTGCGGCTTCGCGGCGCTCGTTTTGAATCTGGCTCTCTGCCTCTCTTTAGCGGTCCAGGGTGCCGGCCCGGAGTTCCCCCCCTCTCTGGGATCGCACTTTTCTGATTATCGCCCTTTGGGGCTTCGTTGTTGCGGTGGCCTGGGGATACAGCACGCGGTTTGTGACGATCTTTCTCGGTCTTCAACCTCCGGTCCATCGGGCGGTGCGCTGGCTCGTGATCGGAGTTGGCGCGCTCGTGGTGTGCTCATTGGCACGCCAATTCCTGCTCGCTGACCTGCTGGCGCTCGCACTGACCATCTATGCCATCTGGGCGATTAGAATCTTCCATCCTTCCGCGCGGCCGCCTAAGCTTAACGGTGTATACGACCGCTATCCGGCCTTCATACGGCTTACCTATATATGGCTTGTAATTGGAGCGGCTCTGGGAGCGGCGGCAGACTTTGTCCCGCGCGCCATCGGTCTTGGGGGCGCATCGCGACATGCGATCACCGTAGGCTTTATTGCCACGCTCATCTTCGCTTTGGCTCCGCGAATCCTGCCGTCTTTCCTCAATGGCCGCGAGCTTTACAGCGTCACGCTCATGGCGGGAAGCCTGTGGCTTTTGAGTGTTGGATGCCTGCTGCGAGTCGTATCCGAAGCAGTGGCGTATTCCGTCGGCGGACCCCTGTGGAGCCTGCTGCCCGTTTCGGCTTTCCTGGAGCTCGCGGCGGTGATTGCGTTCGTCATTAACCTGGCGGCGACGCTCGCGCAACCAACGCCGGCTTGGTTTACAGAGAGCGGCGTGAACGCGAAGCTTCCGCTCCATTGGTACGTCACCAGCTTCCCAGGGACGAAATCTCTTCTCGTCCGGGAAGGTCTGCGGACCCTGGCCGGCAGACGCGAAGTTCCTCGTTCGCTAAGCCTTGCGGAGGCGGCCATTGCCGACGGCGCCGATCTGGATCATTTGGTCGCCCAACTCAACGAGTTTTTCAGCCGGCGGCGTCCGCGCAGCACCAAACGAAAGTAAAAAACACCGCTGGGAGGATGCCTGCCGGTCTTGGACAGCCTGGGCCAAACGACATGAAGATTCTTGCCTTCATCATTGCGATATACACCGTGGCCATGCTGCTCATTCACTTCTCTACCGCCAGGATTCTCAAGGCTTGGAGCGAAGCAGGCAGCGGATGGATCAAAACGCAATTTCCTCCCCGGCGGGCATTGCGCGTCGAGGCCTTGTATTGGCTGCTCAGCCTCAGCGCCTGGCCGGTATGGCGGACGGCAGCCTGGAAAGCCCTTGTGGTGGTTTTCGCCGTCATTCACATAGGGGTCTGGTTGGGGGGCGAATTCGGCGGCCCTCAATTGCACAGCGAGGGCGGAGGCGATCCGATGCACGCCGGGCGCTTCGATCGGGCGATTATTACTTTTGATCTGGTCGAAGCGGTTGTCCTTTTAGCAATGGGGACGCTAACTGTGCTCTATTTGCTACGCACTGCATGAAGGCTACAGGCCGCCGTAACTTGGGCGCGAGCCTTGATTATTACTATGACGGCTCGGCTCAGGCTTCTCGGCGGCTCACTGCGCCGTGAGCGGCGTCGGCGCTCTTAGAACGCTCGCGCGATGCGTTTTCGATAGGTTCATCACCCGCCACAGCCCGATCCCCCACCAAGCCAGCGCCGCCAATTCCATAACACCGGTGGCGCCGAGGAAGGCATAGGCCGCGCCGGGGCGGAAATCGGTCAGAATTTGAAGCGTCACGCGGCCGGCGCAACCGATGTTGAGGAGAATAAAAGGCCCCCAAAGCGAGTTAAGCTGTTTCGAGTCAACTCCCGCGAGAATCGGTACGACGCGCGACGAAACGCCCACGATCATCATACTGACGAAGCCAACCGTGAATGCGTGCAGGTGCGCACCCCAAAAAGCGTGCGAAAACCCTTCGCCAACCCAGGCGCTGTAGGGCATCAGGAGCGGCATCATCAAAATAGCAACGAGCAGCCAAACGTAAGCCGCCCGAATAAACTTCCAACTGCGGTCCGGCTGGCCCGTGCGGGTGAAAATGCGAAGCTGGATGACGAGCAATAACGCCCAGAGCACCATGAACAGATATGAGATCTCGAGGGTTGCCGCAAAAACGGGGTTGCCGCTCGTCAGCAAAGCGACATAGCTTGCAACGTTAAGCAGCAGACTACCATTCATGAGCCAGAAGATCAGCCTTTGGCGGTCATGCTTGGGCTGGCCTAGGCCATAAACGGCAGGGACAAAGCGTTGACTCACGCCCGCAATAATCAGCGCGGCGAAGCCGAACAACTGAATAGTGCGAAGAGGGCCGTCAAGCAAAGCTGTCCGCAACACTGTGTCCTGCAAGTTTACGGCTGTCGCCTCCGCGAAGAAAAAAACTCCGCTTAAAATCCCCTGAACCAGGAACCAGACAAGAGCGGCGATGATAAACGCCTCGTATGGATTGTGAGGGCCAATGGATTGCCGCGCAGTCTTGAGGATGATGACAATGAAGAGGGCGATTGCGGCAACCTCTGCCGCGGCGGAAATCGCTCCGAGGCTAAGGGCAAGCGCGCCATGCCCGAGCGTATCGCCAGCAAAGCGAAAGACGATTCCGAACAACATTAGGTAAAGCGTCAGATTCGCCAACCCGGGTCGGCACAGGGTTGTAAGCTTGAAACGCGGGAAAGACTGGTAAGCGAAGCCCATCACGAACAGCCCCACCCAGCCGAAGATCATGGCGTGCGCATGCGCGTGAATCATAGGAAGCAACTGAGGCTGAAGCAGCGATTTGCCGAACGAAATCTTGAGAAGGGCAATCAGACCCCACAGGCCCCCTATGCTGAGCACGATAGCAATCGCAGATTTGAAGAAGCGGCGGTAAATATAATCAGCTAGAGTCTCGTGATAAATGTAGGGGTCCTTCACTGGCTTCTCGATTTCAGCATTGAGGTCTTCGAGCAGCGCGTGGAGGTCCGCCTGATGAACCCGAGCGAAAAACTCCAGCGGCTCGGCCGGGCCGTTTTCACCGCCGCAGCCTTTCAGCCCGTGCCGGTCAAAAATCCTTCTGGCGGAGGGACACAGGCGTACGATTTCCGCCACGCTGGTTGATGCTTCTATTTTTTTGCTCATGCTTTTTCAATCCGACGAGGGAATCAGATCTCTGTCAGTGCGAATCATCCGTTCCCAGCAATTGAAACCCGCTTCGACTCCCCCTTCGCCGGTCTTCTCAGTAGTCTTGTTCTCTCTCGGACGACCAAGCTCAGAATAGAAGCTTACCGCGAAACCGGCGATGACTTTTGTCACGCTCTCTCCCGCTCACTTTGTCTTGGGATGCAAGAAAGGGTTGACGGTCAGAACGGTTGGCAATCCGCGGGAACAAATGTAGGAAAAAAGAACCCGCTTAACCGGCTTTGCGTGACTTTTGTCATAGCTAAACGCGATGGGGTGATGCAAGCTCAATCAGAAAAACGCCACAAGGAGGCGAAGCGTTATGGTTACAGCAACCCGCGTTCTCCGGGGAGAACACCAATCGATCAGAGAGGCCCTGAACTTTGCGGAAGGGGTTTCTATCAAAATTGAGCGCGGGGAACAGGCGCCGCCCGAGGTGCTGTCCAAAGTGATGGACTTCATTCGGTTGTTTGTGGACCGCTGTCATCACAGCAAGGAAGAGGACGTCCTTTTCCCGATGCTCGAAAAGAAGGGCATGTCGACGACTAACGGTCCGCTCGGCGTCATGTTGATGGAACACGACCGGGCTCGGGCCCTGATCCAAGAGATGAGTGAGGCGGCGGAGGCATACAAGGCGAATGACGGAGCCGCCGGCGCGCAATGGGCGCGCGCGGCGTGGGATTATTCCGGGCTGATGCAAGAGCACTTCGGAAAGGAAGAAGAGATTCTTTTTCGGATGGCGGATAACGCTCTCGATTCTGAAGAGCAGGATGCCATGGTGATCGAATTTCAAAAGCTCGAAAATGAGAAGCTCGGCTCTGGAAAGCACAAAGAACTTGAAGCCATGATGAAGGATCTGATCGCGCAGAACGGGAGCCGATGACAAATCTTGGTCTGCGATGTTTAGAACTGGCAGATTGAGATGCGGGACCAGCGGATTTCGAAGAAAATTCCAATACTTGAAAGCAAGAAACAAGAAAGGAGCAGCATGAGCGAACAAAGCATCGATAATACCCCAGCCATTGTCTCAACCGTGGACGTTCGGGAAATTCCACATCACCAAAGACATCCTTTGATCTTCAAAACTTTTGATGGATTGCAACCCGGACAAGCGTTCGTCCTGGTCGTTGACCACGATCCGAAACCGGTCCTCTTCGAGCTAGACTTTGTCCGAAAAGGCAAATTTGCGTGGAATTATCTTGAACAAGGGCCGGAGATATGGCGAGTCCAGATGGCAAAGGTCCAATAGTTCGGGCGATGACGAGCCGGCGGCGGTGAACATTTTCCGTTCTGTTCACGCCGCCTGCTCGGCCTGGCGGAAGGAATTATATGCAGGCCGCAGGTGGAGATGAGCGGCAGATCCTCCCGTCTTTTCTTCACCAAGTCCGTCTCTCAAGATATCGTAAGCAAGAAATGCAGAACATATTATTTATTATATGATTATCGAGCTTGCTCCGGCGCTGCGACTAAATCCCTGTAGGCGATGGTGTTGGTGCTGCGGCAAGCCCGAGTCAGTTACGCAAACAGATTCGCTTCGTGCCAGCGCCCATTCAGCCGGTAGGCAAACTCCGCTACATACCGGCCCAGATGTTTCGCCTGCGGTTTATGGTGCGTTCCCAGGAGAAACCGCTTCAAGTTCGATAGCGTGATATGAACCCACGGGAAGAAGCGGCGGGCCATCTCCGGGTCGTCGCGCATCGGGATCGCCGCATGAGAAAACCCGCGCGCACTCCAGCCCGGTGTAGCTGGCGAAGCGATCCGTCACCAGCGCACTTTTGGGCTTAATTTTCTCCCGCAAAAAATTGCGCACACTCTCTGCGCCCACATCGGAAATCACCGATCGGATCGCCAAGGAAGGAACACGACTAAATTTTCGAAATCTTCCACCGTACCGCATTCAACGTACACATGAGAGCCTCGATCGACGTGGAGCATGATCCAAAAACTTGAATAAAAGACGTTTTGCTTTCCCCCGCAATGCGAGCTCTTACTGAATTCACTGTTGGTTTTTGACTAAAGCCCTCTAGGGTTCGTTTCTCCCTGCATGAATCGACTCGTTGCAGGAAGCCCGGCGACAGCCTCGCGCTCAAATCTGTTACCAGAATGATTCTCTTAATCCTGCTGTGGTTCAAAGCGATCCAATATTTGGGTACTACGGGATGCGGAAATGGAGGGAGTCTCTAAGGTTTTGCAGCTCACGGTAATAATAAAGCGCAGTCGGCCGCCTTTGTTTGAACCTCAGCTTTCTTAGGAACTCGATCTCTTCTTCGGTAGCATTACCGCTGAGAGAGCTATCTTGAAGGAATTCCTTGAGTCCTGGCTCTTCGTCGAAGGCCTGTTCCTTCTCAACAAACTCAAATTTCTTAGGATGTCCTGGGGCTATTCTGTGGTTTAAGACAATTTCCATCGCAAAAGTCTCGAGGTCGATGTCCCAGGAGTCAACCAGCGGATCCAGAAAGGAAACACAGTTTTCAATCGACAGGTCAAAGACATCCGTATCCAGGAAGTCGAGAATGGCAACTCGCATCTCTTCGTAGCTTCGGTCGCTAAGTCGAGCCATCAGGCGGAGCCAGTTTTCACTTTGCAGTTCTTCCTTGGCAACTCTCTTGACCACGTCCAGGAGCTTCCTGGTGACCAGCCGTTCGAATTCGCCAAAGGGCTGCTTCTCAAAAATTGCCCGTATTTGGCTCTGTTTGTCGGGCTTACATTTTCGAAGAACCAACTCTCGAACGCCTTGAAACAATGGCGTGGGCGGATCTGTCAATTTTCTTTTTAATTCTTCCTGGCGCTGCAAGTCAGCAAGCTTCGCCAGCTCACCGTTCGGAAACTTCAAAAATCTTCCCATCTTCTCATAAATATCTGTTCGATCAGGCGACGGGGGCGCCTTTTTTCGAGTCAGCAATTGCGAAATGTAGGATTCTGTAACTTGCGCCGCACTGGCTAGATCGCACTGCTCAAGACCCAACTCTTCCAAACGGTGCTTAATCACCAGAGGGACATCCACCGGACTTCTCCTGCGGTTAACCGATATAAATTAATCATTATAGATAGTCTCATATTTTACTTGACAAGTAAAGTTAATCTAGTTATTATGATTACGCAGCCAAGGCCTCTCTTCCCAGACTCTCTAGGGCGTGTTAACACTAATCCATAATTTTCTGTTATTATGAAAACTATGGAGATCAGCGAAGCGCAGTACCGGCGCATTGAACCAATTCTGCCGCGTCAGCGTGGCAACGTCAGCATGTCGAACCTCACGGTGTTGAACGCGATTCTGTATGTGGCCGAGCAGGGATGCAAGTGGCGCGGCCTGCCCAAGCGTTTCGGCAACTGGCACACCCTCTACACCCGCATGAACCGCTGGGCCAAGCGGGGCGTGCTGGACAGCATCTTCGAGAAATTGCAGCGCGAACAGATCGTGCGCATCAAAATCGAGGCCGTTTCGCTGGACTCGACCCTGGTCAAGGTGCATCCCGATGGCACGGGGGCGTTAAAAAAAACGGCCCGCAGGCCATCGGCAAGTCCCGCGGCGGGTGGACCACCAAGATTCATATGATTGCCGCGAATGCTCGCACGGCCCTAGCCTTTCAACTGTCGCCGGTCAGGCGTCCGACGCCCAGGCGGGCCGCGAGCTGCTGGGCGGCATCGGCCCGTTGCCCGCGCCTCTGCATCTGATGATGGACCGCGCTTACGAGGACCATGAGACCCGGCAACTGGCTTTGGATTTTGGGTTCATCCCGGTGGTTCCGCCCAAGAGCAACCGCTTGGAACCATGGCAATATGACAAGGCCCTCTATCGCAAACGCAATGAGATCGAGCGGCTCTTCCGGCGGCTCAAAGGGTTCCGCCGCATCTTCTCCCGCTTCGACAAACTCGATGTCGTCTTCGTTGCTTTCATCCACTTCGCTCTCATCGTCGAGGCGCTTAGATAGT